>NZ_JBALNY010000111.1:0-13346 GCF_036962145.1 Bacillus sp. JJ1764
CTATGTTCCTTTTTTGCTAGTGTGAACTGGTTGTTCAGGAGTGTGGAACTCTATGTTTTTTTAAGAACGCAAAGTCCTTCCCTAGTGGCCGGATTTTGCGAAAACTAGGCGGAAACAAAAAAACAGACGCTCCCCAAAAAAGCGTCTGCTTACCCAAAATTCATCTTTATTTTATCCAAAAGAAAAGGCACGGAATGAAAGGCATAAAGGCCGTCAACAACGGTGCCGTCCCGAACAAACAACAGGCAAGGGACACTTTCGATGGCAAACTTCTGAGCCAGGGCGGCGTGATAATTCAGGTTCATTTTGCCCATCGCCACCTCAGGCAACAGCTGTTCGATGACTTGCAGCATTTTTGAAGCTACCTGGCAAGTGCCGCATAGTGGGGTATAAAAGTAAACCAATCCGGTTTGTTTATTTTCTAAAAAAGCTGTTAAGTCTTCTTGATTCCATTCGATCATCTTTCGTTAACCCATTTCTAAATACTCGCTATGAACGTCAATGTTTGCTCCTAGCAGGACAGCGGCCAGATGGTGCACAGGTGCTGTTGCTACTTCGCGATACATTCGGTCAATATATAAATGCTCGGCATGAGGGAATTCACGTTTAAACAGTTTGCGAAGCTTTTCGCCAGCTTCGTCGGCATCGACTAGGATATAGATCTCTTTGTCTTCGAGGATGTCAATCCATTCGTCCAATTTTGTGTGACTGATGGTCCCGTTTGTACAAATGATGTCAACCGGTTCCTTTACAATGTTTTTCACTTTATTTTTATCGGATTTTCCTTCTACGATTAGAACTTTGTCAGCATACGTATCATTCATCATCCATCACCTGTGAAAGAAGTGGTTTATTGTTAACATATTCCAAAAGTTACAAGACGTGCTCCATCTTTACCTATGTTAACTATAACATCATTGTCATCTTAAAAATAGGTATATGCTTGTTCATGGATGACGATGATGACGAAAAGCTAGCACCAACCTCCGTCATCGCAATCAGTGTATTTGGCGTCTCGACCTTCTGTAACAGTGACGTGTTGATAAATTTTTTGTTGTTCAGCTTCAAAATGGTGATCAAGTTCTACTTGAATATGATCAGACATTTTGATTTTGCCAATTGGGGTATTTTCTATAAATAATTGGATTTCTCCATTTTTCAGCTTTCCGACGACTCTGTCTGTCACATCGATTTTGCTTTGGTTTAATGCCATGCTTTCCACCCTCTTCTTTATTGTATTTACAGTTTCCCCATTCAAGAAGAAGATAAAGTGGAAATTAAAGGCACCTTCGAGTAAAAGGTGCCTAGATTAAATGATTAATCTTCTTTAATCATTTCTTCATATTTTTCAGCAGTCATTAATTCGTCAACCTCACCGCTGTTAGATACTTCAACGACGATCATCCATGCTTTTTCATATGGAGATTCGTTAACAAATTCAGGGCTGTCATTTAAGTCTTCGTTTACTTCCACAACTTTACCGCTGACTGGTGCGTAAAGTTCTGAGACGGTTTTAACGGATTCTACGCTTCCGAATGGCTCGTTAACGGTTACTTCATCGCCAACTTCCGGAAGTTCAACGAACACGATATCCCCTAATTCGTGCTGCGCGAAGTCAGTAATCCCAACACGCACTTTGTCACCTTCTACTTTTACCCATTCATGTTCTTCTGAATAACGCAATTCCTTTGGTACACTCATTACTTAAATCCCTCCATTATGTTCTTCTAAAATGTCTATCATCGAAATAAATCGATTTCGTTAATGAAAGTGAAGAGAGTTATTTGAGCCACATTTTCTCATACTCTTCTTCTTTAAAGCCCACTGTGACATGTTGTCCATCTGTCAAGATTGGTCTTTTGAGCAACATACCGTCTGAAGCGAGGAGATCTAGCATTTCGTCTTCAGTTGCTGTTTTCAGTTGATCTTTGATTCCTAGTTCGCGATACTTCATACCGCTTGTGTTGAAAAATTTCTTTAATTCCAGCCCGCTTTTTTTATAGAAATCCGCTAGTTGCTCGCGGGAGGGTGGATTTTCTACAATATGTACCGCATCGAATGACAGTTGATGTTCATCCAGCCATTTCTTTGCGTTTCGGCATGTGCCGCATTTTGGGTACCAGTAAAACGTCAATGACATCGATTCACCGCCTTATTCCCTAAAATCTTTGAGGCAGCCCTCACTTGAAATAGTATCATAACCACTATTAAAAGCCTAACACTATGGTTCTATCCAAAGATAAATTCGACTAATTTCGGTAAATTCCTTCTTTTAAAAAGAAATAAAGAAGAAGTCCTCCGCGATAAACAGAGGACCGGTTTTTACTGGGTGACAAGCAACAACCTTTATTAAACGATGTAGCGTTCTGCTTCAATGATCACGTCAGCGGCTTCGCGTTTTTTGGCGATGACGTTGATTGGTGTGTGGCGAGTGAATTTGCGAAGGGATGAAAGCATCATTCGCAGCATATCACCTTGTTCTACGGCTACTAGGGTTTCTTTTGCAGTTGCTTCGATATGGTTGAATGCTTCTTGGCAGAAGATTTGGGTATAAAGAAGCTTTTGCTTGTTTTTGTCTAAACCGTCTTTGGCGATGGCTTTTTCTGTACGTAATACAACAGATTCCATTGCATAGACATCAGACACGATGTCAGCGATGTTGGCAAGGATTTCTTGCTCTGCTTCAAGCTTTTGACCGTATTTTTGAGCGGCTAAGCCAGCAGACAGTAAGGCAATCTTCTTCGCATTTTTCACCAAGTATTTTTCTTGAGCAAGCGGCTCATCACCAGGCTCTTCTGGCATTAACATCATTAATTCTTCTTGAAGCGCCATGGCTTTTTGGAATAAAGGAAGTTCGCCTTTGATCGCTTTTTTCACTAGAGTGCCTGGCACCAACAAGCGGTTGATTTCGTTTGTTCCTTCGAAAATCCGCTGAATCCGGGCATCGCGGTAGGCTCTTTCAATCGGATATTCCTGCATGAAGCCATAACCGCCATGAATCTGCACGCCTTCGTCAACCACATGTGCTAATACTTCGCTGGCGAAGAATTTGTTTAATGAACACTCAATCGCATATTCCGCAATGGAATTAGCAAGAACTTTAATGTCCTTTGTTTCTTCATCGGAGAGTTTACCTTGGTTTTCTTCATACAAGCCAATTGTGCGCCATACGGAGCTCTCAGCTGCATAAAGTTCAGAGGCCAAAGTACCGAATTTTTCTTTCGTTAAGTTAAATTGGGAGATTGGCGTTTTGAATTGTTGACGACCATTTGCATATTTCACGGTCATTTCCAGCGCCTTTTTAGAGCCACCGACTGCACCAACTGCCAGTTTGTAACGTCCAATGTTTAAGATGTTAAACGCAATGACATGGCCTTTGCCAATTTCGCCTAAAAGATTTTCTACAGGTACTGGCACATCTTCTAAAATTAGAGTACGGGTTGAGGAGCTCTTGATTCCCATTTTCTTCTCTTCTGCACCAGTAGAAACACCTTGATATTCTCTTTCTACGATAAATGCGGAGAATTTTTCGCCGTCGATTTTAGCATAAACCACAAATACATCGGCAAAGCCAGCATTGGTGATCCATTGTTTTTCACCATTTAAGATATAGTGAGTGCCTTCTGCATTTAATTTGGCTGTTGTTCTTGCACCAAGTGCATCAGATCCTGAACCTGGCTCTGTTAGTGCATAGGCAGCTAGTTTTTCACCAGAAGCAAGGGCTGGCAAATACTTTTTCTTTTGCTCTTCGTTTCCGAATAAAACGATTGGCAGGGAGCCAATTCCTACGTGTGCACCATGGGAAAGAGCGAACCCACCGCCGCCTGACATTTTTTCAGTGATCAACGAGGATGTGATTTTGTCTAAACCAAGTCCTTCGTATTCCTCTGGTACATCAGCTGCTAAAAGTCCAAGTTCACCAGCTTCTTTTAAAAGCTTTACGGTAATATCGAATTCATGATTTTCCAATTTCTCTAGCACAGGCTGAACTTCTTTTTCAACAAAGTCATCAGCTGTCTTGGCTATCATTAAATGCTCTTCGGTAAAATCTTCAGGTGTTAATAATTGCTCATAGGAAATATCTTCGATTAAAAAGCTTCCGCCTTTAACAATTTTTTTCGTTTCAGTCATGGTTTGTTTCCTCCTTAAATTTTTTGATGGGGAACAGTTGATCAATTATAGTAATTCAAACACACCGGCAGCACCCATACCGCCACCGATACACATAGTAACAACACCGAATTGTTCGTTTCTGCGTCTTAATTCATTAATTAATGTCAAGGTCAGCTTCGCTCCTGTACAGCCTAGTGGGTGGCCAAGTGCGATGGCGCCGCCGTTTACGTTTACTTTTTCTTCATCAAGGCCGAGTTCACGGATAACTTGGATGGATTGAGAAGCAAATGCTTCGTTCAATTCAAACAGGTTGATATCGGATACTTCTAGTCCAGCCAGTTTCAAGGCTTTTGGAACGGCTACTACAGGACCAACACCCATAATTTCTGGTGGTACGCCGCCAACCGCAAAGGATCTGAATTTAGCCAGTGGCTTAAGCCCAAGTGATTCAGCCTTTTCGCGATCCATAATCATCAAGGCAGCTGCCCCGTCGCTTGTTTGCGAAGCGTTACCAGCTGTTACAGAACCTGTAACAGAAAAAGCTGGGCGTAGTTTCGCTAATGTTGCTGGATTGGTTTCTGGGCGAACACCTTCATCCTGTGAAAATAAGAACTTTTTCTCAACAAGCTTATTGTTGCTGCCAACAAAGCGGCTTGTTACTTCAACTGGTAGGATTTCATCCACAAATTTCCCATCTTGGATGGCTTTATAGGCACGTTGATGGCTTCGTACGGCAAAAGCATCTTGTTCTTCACGAGAAATCCCGTATTTAATCGCTACTTGTTCAGCTGTATGCCCCATACCCATGTAATACTCAGGAGCTGTTTCTACAAGGGTTGCGTTAGGACGAATGACGTGTCCGCCCATCGGAATCATGCTCATGGATTCTACACCACCGGCAATAGCCGTATCCGTGTGACCCAGCATGATGGACTGTGCTGCATAAGCAATGGCTTGCAATCCAGATGAACAAAAACGATTGACTGTAATGGCTGGAACTGTGTGTGGAAGACCT
Organism: Bacillus sp. JJ1764; assembly: GCF_036962145.1. Classification (NCBI taxonomy): domain Bacteria; kingdom Bacillati; phylum Bacillota; class Bacilli; order Caryophanales; family Bacillaceae; genus Bacillus; species Bacillus sp. JJ1764. Next base: position 5,129 of record NZ_JBALNY010000111.1, read on the forward strand.
GCCAATGCGCCAATATTCCGGGCGACATTATTACCCTGTTCCGCTTCGGGCATTGCACAACCCATTACTAAATCATCGATATTTCCTTCATAATTACCAGCACGTTTTAATGTTTCTTTTACAACCAATGCTCCTAAATCATCCGGACGAACATTGGCTAGCGATCCCTTTTTCGATTTTCCAACCGGGGTTCTGGCACCGGCAACGATTACCGCTTCTCTCATATCGTTCCCTCTCTTTCTTGCATTTTTTAAAAAATAGCAATCTATGATTTTGGAGAGGGCATAAGACCCACGGCCCTCTCTGAACTTTTTCTAGTTTCTTAACGGTTTGCCTTTAACGAGCATATGCTGCATACGCTGTTGCGTTTTTGGCTCTCTGACCAGGCTCAAGAATGCTTCACGCTCTAGTTCTAATAAATATTCCTCATCGACTTCTGTTCCGTAAGGCACTTTGCCTCCGGAGATCACGTAAGCGATTTTCTTAGCAATTTTCAAATCATGTTCGGAAATATAGCCGGATAAGCGCATTCCTTCAGCACCCAACAATAATGTTGCATATCCTGGTTCACCCACAACCGGAACTTTCTTGCGGACTTTTGGCTTGTAGCCTTGTTCATTAAGGGCAAGCACGACTTGTTTTGCATCATAAAGCAGGTGATCACCGTTAAAGCTGACGCCGTCCACAAAGTTTAAGAAGTTATTATCACGAGCTTCTTCAGCGGAAGTGGACACCTTCGCAGTCGCAATCGTTTCAAACACTTTAATGGCCACGTTTTGCAGGTCAAATGGAACGCCGTTTGGCAGTCCTTCTAAATGTTTAATATAAAGTTCTTTGTTTCCGCCGCCGCCAGGCAGTAAACCAACACCGACTTCCACAAGTCCCATATAGGTTTCAGAAGAAGCTTGAATGCGAGCTGCTGGTAAGCAAACTTCTGCACCGCCGCCTAGTGTCATCGAGAATGGAGCTGCAACGACAGGTTTTGAGCTATATTTCACTCTGAGTAGTGCTTTGTGAAGCTGGCGTATAACCATATCAAGCTCATCATAGTTATCATCCTGTGCTTCCATCAGCATCATGGCAAGGTTAGCCCCAACGCAGAAATTCTTGCCTTGGTTTCCGATGACAAGTCCTTTATAATTTTTCTCGACTTCATCGATTGCATAGTTAATCATTTGGATCGTATCGAATCCAAGAGCATTGTTAGGGGAGTGGAACTCCAGCAACGCTACTCCATCGCCGATATCAATTAAGCTTGCACCTGTGTTCTTTTTAATAACTCCCTTTTGCTTTTTGATTTTTTTCAAATCAATCGCCTTAGGGTTGAATTCTACTAATTTGTATTCACCTTTATCATAGAAGTAAAGGTCGCCTTCTTCTTCCTTATAGAAAGAAGTGAAGCCTTTTTCAAGCATTTCTGTAATCCATGCAGGAACTTCCACACCAGATTCCTTCATTTTTTGGACTGATTTTTCAACACCAATCGCATCCCATGTTTCAAATGGACCCTTTTCCCAGCCAAAGCCCCATTTCATGGCGCGGTCGATTGCTACGATGTCGTCGGCAATTTCTCCTAAAAGCTGAGCAGAGTACACGAATGATTGGGTAAATGTGCTCCAAAGGAAATTTCCAGCGGGATCATCCGCATATACAAGCGCTTTCAATTTATTCGCTGTTCCTTTTTCCTGCTTGCTGAGCTCTACAGATGGAGTTGACAGTTTTTTACGAGGGCCGTATTCCAAAGTAGTTGGATCTAATTCAAAAATTTCTTTACCTTTTTTCACAAAGAATCCTTGACCGGATTTACTTCCCAGCCATCCTTTGGCTACCATTTCTTTCAAGAAGGCAGGTACTTCGAAAACTTCTTTTTCATGGCCTTCTACTTTTTCATATACGTTATTAGCAACATGATAGAACGTATCCAAGCCAACAACATCTAGAGTACGGAATGTAGCACTTTTCGCACGACCGATAAGCGGACCAGTGATGGAATCTACTTCGCCGACACTTAACCCAGCCTTCAGCATTTCTCGAACTGTTACTAAGAGACCATAGGTTCCGATACGGTTAGCAATGAAGTTAGGCGTATCCTTTGCGACAACCACGCCTTTTCCTAACACATCTTCGCCAAAGGTTTTCATGAATGCCAGAACTTCAGGATTTGTATATTGTGTTGGAATGATTTCTAATAATTTTAAATACCGCGGCGGGTTGAAGAAGTGGGTTCCAAGAAAATGCTTTTGGAAATCATCGGAACGACCTTCGACCATTGCTTCAACAGAAATACCGGATGTATTGGAGCTGATAATGCTGCCTGGTTTGCGGTATTGATCCACTCTTTCAAATACTTGTTTTTTTACATTGAGATTTTCTACAACAACTTCGATGACCCAGTCAACATCTTTCAGCTTTATTAAATCATCTTCAAGATTGCCTGCTTCGATAAGGGCAAGGTTCTTTTTCGCTGTCAGGGGTGCTGGCTTTTGTTTTAAAAGTTTTTGAATATTGGAGGCACTAATACGATTACGTACTTGTTTGTCCTGCAAAGTTAGTCCTTTTGCTTCTTCCTCTTTCGTCAATTCACGAGGCACGATATCCAATAGAAGTGTCGGTATGCCGATATTTGCTAGATGGGCCGCAATTCCTGAGCCCATAACTCCGGAACCTAGTACAGCCGCTTTTTTAATAAGTTGGTTCAACATTGTCTCCCCCTTCACAAACTTTGAATGAATACTCATTCATTTTTATGTCAAAAAAAATTCGCCTTTAAGAATGAGTTACTACACTTAATATAAAATATTTCGAAAAATTGTGCAATCGATAAACGCGGAAAATTGAAATTTTTTCGAATTGTTTATTATCCCCTTGACTTTTATATTTTTCTTAGAACAGGGAAATCTATTTTCTGAGGTGATCAAAATGGCTAAGATAAAGAAGGATCCGTCCAAAGCAGGGGTCAGTGCAGCAAGTGTCCGCGGTAATGCCGGTCCTGGCGGCGAACAAAGCGGCATCGATAAGCAAAACAGCCAAAATAATCAATTTAAAAAGCGGTAATAAATAAACAGGCTGACCCGTGCAGCCTGTTTATTTTTGCGATGACTTCCGATGTTGTTCATTTAACTCTTTGATTTCATTGATGATTTGCTTCATCTCTGTTCGTGCCTCAGGGTAGAGAGAACTCCAATGATTAATAAGTGCCGGCATGGATTTGGCTATATGTGAATACATAGCCCACGCCTTTACCTTCTCTTTAGTCGCTTCTGTGGCTTCTCCGACTAAAAGTTCACTGTACTTCTCCAGCAAAGCCTCGAACTGCTGAGCAAATTCCTTCTCCATCATGACATCCTCCGTCCTTGGCTAAATGTGTACACGGACAGGTCCGGCAGCGTTTCCCTGCTGGCAGCTGATAGGAAAAACAACAGGTTTTCCTCATCCGTATACCTGAATCCTTATCTTTCACAGTAACATACCTTTGCAACGGATTACCATTAGCGCAGCCAAATAGGTTGCCTTTTGCTGTTAAGAATAAAAATTGATAATCATCTTTTTCTCGGTCCACCAGCTCTGTTTCATATAGCCAAAATAAATAAACAGCGATATTTTCCCATAAAATCAAGCTGGAAATGCCAAAGGTTTTCTCCATCATTCTGATTAGTGGTACAATATTATTCACAAACAAATCTGTTAGAACACCTTCCCGCCAATCATCACGGTTTCCTGAGTCGAAAGTTTGCACGTTTAAGTCCTTCATTGAAAAATTAGGCAGCCAATCTTTCCCTGTTTCAGGCGTCTCCATATAAATCTGATTCAATGGTAGATCCAGTTTTTTATTCCATACTGTCATGGCATAGAGCGATATGACAGCAATAAAGGCATATCTTTTTATAAAAATTGACGCCGCCACTTTTTCAGAAGGTGCTCCGATTTCATTAGTTAATCTTTTCATAAAGAATCGGAGATAGGTTTCATTCAACAGTTCTGCTACGCAAAAATGTTGGTTAATCTCATCACAGAGACGATATTTTTTCAGTTCAAGCAGCTCTTTACTACTCAGTCGCTTATCCATTGATCGCAACCGCCTTCTCTAAGATGCATCTTCCTTTGCCGTAAGGGATACAAAGTGGTGTACCGAACAGTGGGTCCATTGTCACTTCACAATCCAGGTTAAACACCTTTTTGACCAGACTGCAGTTGATAACATGCTCTGGTTTTCCCTCGGCATATATTTGTTGATCCTTGATCACGACAATATTATGGGCATATCTGCAGGCTAGGTTTAAGTCATGTAGCACCATGACAACGGTGCGTTTTTTCTCTTCATTTAGTTCAAACAATAAATCAAGAATTTCAATCTGATGGGTCATATCTAGATAAGTTGTAGGCTCATCCAGTAAAATAAATTCCGTATCCTGGGCCAATGTCATTGCGATCCAAGCCCGCTGACGCTGTCCCCCTGATAGGGAATCAACGGTTCTTTCCTTTAGGTGCTCAAGCCTTGTCGCTTGTAATGCTTCATTTACTTTTTTTTCATCCTGTTCCGACCATTGCCGTAACCAGGATTGGTGCGGGTAACGTCCCTGTTTCACCAGTTGCATAACGGTTATGCCCTCCGGCGCTGTAGGGGACTGCGGCAAAATGGCCATTTTTCGGGCGATTTCTTTGGTAGAATGCTTGGCAATTTCCTTTCCTTCTAAAAGGATTGCGCCTGTTTTGGGCTTAAGGAGCCGAGCAAGCGAACGAAGCAGTGTCGATTTTCCACAGCCATTTGCACCAATAAAAACAGTAATTTCACCAATTGGTATGTTTACATTCAGTTCATTGATGATCAACGTTTCTCCATAGGATATCGATAAATTTTTTGTTTCGATTGCATTCATGACAAATGCCAGCTCCTTTGCCTTTTTTTAAGCATTTCTTGTTTTAAATAGTAGGTAAATAAAATATGGAGCACCAATTCCCGCGGTGAAAACACCCGCTGGTACTTCTAATGGCGAAAACAGCGAACGGCCGATTATATCGGCAACCATGACTAAAATACCTCCTATAAGAGCGGAGGCTGGAAGCAATGCTCCGAACGATGAACCAACGAGCCTTCGGGCCATATGCGGTGCCATTAGGCCAACAAATCCAATTCCTCCTGCAAAGGCTACCGAACTGCCAATCAAAGCTGTACTAATTAATAACAATAGGAAACGCTGTTTTTGCACTCTTCCCCCCAAGCCGGTGGCAACCTCGTCACCCAGTTCTTGAAGATTAACCGTTCGTGCCGAAATCAGTGCGATAATCAGGAAAATCACAGTCCATGGCACCATAACCGCAACATTTTTCCAATTGGAACCATATACAGTACCGGTAATCCAAATATTAGCCTGACTCGCCTGATAAATCGGTCCCAATATCATCATTAACGTTGTTAACGCCTGCATGAGCGATGATATACCAATCCCGATTAACACGAGTCGAATAGGCGATACTCCATTTTTCCAGGCGAGAAAATAGACGAGAAAAGCAACGATTCCGGCCCCCAGAAAAGCGGCCAATGGAAGCCAACTGATGCTGACGGTTAGAGCATTACTTTTATCACTAAATATCGCTAAAAAACTGACCAGCGCAACAGCGGCTCCACCGGTTATCCCCAGTACGTCTGGCGATGCAAGCGGATTACGAATCATCCCTTGCAAAATGCCCCCGGCCACTGCCAATGAAATTCCCACCATTAGGGCGATGATAATTCGCGGCAATCGAAACGATTTGATAATGAGCGTTTCCATTTCCGGTCCGGCCCCAAATAATACTTTTACAACCGTAAGCGGATTGATTTTCATTTCCCCCATACCGGTGCTTATAACAAAGACTACAAATGTAATAAGCAATAAAATCAAAAATATACTGGCAGCTTTCCGATCAATTAAAAATGAACCTCTATCGTTGAAAAAACGCAGTTTCCTGTATTTGCTCATCGGCCATTGAACCCCCTTCTGGCAATATAAACGAAGAATGGAGTTCCAATGATTGCAGTCATAACACCGACAGGTACTTCTGACGGCATTAGAATATATCTCGCGGCAATATCGGCTGTCAGTAATAAAATTCCACCTAACACACCGGACATGGGAATAACCCAGCGATGGTCAATGCCTATAATTGATTTTGTGATATGCGGTACCACGATTCCAACAAAACCAATGGGACCAGCTACAGCAACTGACCCTCCCGCCAGTAAAATCACGATTACTCCGATAGAGAATTTAATAAGACCCGTATGTAATCCTAGTCCTTTTGCAACATCTTCCCCCATTGACAGGATATTCATTTTTCCTGAAATCAGCAGTGCGCCTACCCAACCTAGTCCTATGTATGGCGAAACAGAAATAAGTATATCCAACTTGCGGCCTTGTACAGAACCAGCCAGCCAAAATAAGACCTGCTCCAGCGCAGCTTCGTTGATAACAAGAAGCCCTTGGGTAAATGAAGCAAACATCGCTGACATGGCAGCACCTGCCAGAGTCAGTTTCATGGGGGTTAGTCCCTCACGCCCAACAGAACCTATTGCATAAACAGTAATCGCTGCAACCGCTGCTCCAAGGAATGACAGTATACTAAAAGTCTTTAAATTAACGACAGAAAATAAAGTAACTGCGGCTACCACGGCAAAACCCGCACCTGCGTTGATACCAAATGTCCCGGGAGCTGCCAGGGGATTTTTCGTTAATGTCTGCATGAGCACCCCGGCAATTGCCAAACTGGCTCCAACCGCTGCAGCAATTAAAGCCCGCGGCATCCTCACTGACTGAATAATAATATGTTCATTAGATCCATTGAAATTCGTGTATGCTTCAATAGCTGACCGAATGCTGGTGTCTGTATAGCCAAAAATCACACTGGCCCCCATTAACAACAGCATCAGCAGAATTGCACCGAGTAACCCCATCCATTTTAATGAAGTAGTTTTTAAAAGCATATAATAACCTCTACTATTTAATATTCATTAGATAAAGTCTATCTTTAATTGATAATGATTGTCAATGACTTTGAAAATCATTTTCAATTAGGCGTTGACATCATGCTGCCTGTCATCATATGATAAGTACGTTCAGAAATGATAATGATTATCATTTATAATTAGACAGGGGGATACATAGAAAATGAAATCGATTAAAGGCTTTTTATCTCTTATATCCATTTTGGCTGTATTGTTTTTAGCTGCCTGCGGTGGCACGGAGGAGAAATCTAATGAGAAAAAAGAAACAACCAAAACGGCATCTGGGAAACCCTATACGGTTGAGCATGCCATGGGGTCAACTAAGATTAAAGAACCGCCAAAGCGCGTTGTGATCTTGACCAACGAAGGTACTGAGGCATTGTTATCTATGGGGGTAACTCCAGTTGGTGCGGTTCAGTCTTGGACCGGAGACCCTTGGTATAAGCATATTGCCAGCCAGCTAAAAGACACTAAGGTGGTTGGAACCGAAAGTGAAGTCAATGTCGAGGCCATTGCTGCACTAAAGCCAGATCTGATTATTGGCAACAAAATGCGTCAGGAAAAAATTTACGAGCAATTAAGTGCCATTGCCCCAACTGTTTTTGCTGAAACTTTGCGCGGTGACTGGAAAGAAAACTTTAAATTATATGCAAAAGCTATTAATAAAGAGGAAAAAGGAAATGAAGTTCTTAAAAAATACGAGGACCGCATTGCTGATATTAAAAATGAGCTCGGCGATAAAAAGAATATGAAGGTATCCATGGTTCGATTTATGGCTGGGGATGTTCGGATTTACCACTTAGATACATTTTCCGGAATTATTTTAAAAGACCTTGGCTTCGCCAGACCTGAAAGCCAAAATGTCAATGACTTCGCTGAAAGAAACGTAACAAAAGAGCGGATTCCAGCGATGGACGGAGATATCCTGTTTTATTTCACATACGATACTGGCGATGGAAAAGCTTCCAGCTTAGAAAAAGAATGGCTAGCCGATCCTTTGTTTAAAAACCTAGAAGTTTCTAAAAAAGGAGAGGTCCACAAAGTTGACGACGTCATCTGGAATACAGCCGGCGGCGTACTAGCAGCGAATTTGATGCTTGATGATATTGAGAAGATCTTCTTGAAAAAATAATGTTCTTAGGACCGTGTTTTTGCGCGGTCTTTTTTGTACTTTGGATGGTGGGATTTGGGATTCCGTGGAGTTTGGATGGGATTCCACCGGTTATTTGGATGATC
>NZ_JBALNY010000112.1:0-262 GCF_036962145.1 Bacillus sp. JJ1764
GCAATGGCACCTTAAAAAGACGCAAGAAAAAATCTTTCGATTGGTATAAAAATGTGATAGCGACAAATGGTGGAGAATTATAAAAAACTATTTAAGAGTCTGTTTCGAACTGAAACAGACCTTTCTTTTTTTACTTCAATTCTAATTCGGTATGTACGTGCTTTTATGGCTGATTCGTGTCCGAAGTTGGCAAGACATCAGACACAATCTAGCTTTTTTGAGTCAGGTGTGTCCGAAGTTAACACGACTTCAGACAGGAACT
>NZ_JBALNY010000112.1:419-11151 GCF_036962145.1 Bacillus sp. JJ1764
TGTCCGAAGTTAACCCGACTTCAGACAGGAACTTGTTATAATTGCAGGTGCATGTCCGATGTTGGCAAGACATCGGACACAATCAAGAATTTTTGAGTAAAGCATGTCCGAAGTTAACCCGACTTCAGACAGGAACTTGTTATTTTAGCAGGTGAGTGTCCGAAGTTAGTATTCTTGTTTTGGATAACTTCTTGTCATTCAATAATTCATTTGCACAGCATTTATGGAAGTATAATAATACCCCCGAATAAAGGGTACTTATGCAATGCGAATCACATATTCACAATGCAGAGGTGCAAGTTACATATTTTATTTAAATAGGTTCATTTCTAATTTGGATAAAACCAAAATAATAATGTAAAGTTAAAATAGGTACTAATGACATTTTAAAAAGGATGATTGAAATGACCCGTAGAGCGGTTGTGGCTGGTGCTACCGGATTGGTAGGAAAGCAGCTTGTTCAGTTACTGTTAAATGATCCGGAATACTATGAAATTACCCTCCTTGTTCGCCGATCCACCGGAATCACACATCCAAAGATACATGAGAGAATCGTTGATTTCGACTATCTGGACCGGGAAATTTTAAATTTAAAAGATGCGGATGTATTTTGCACCCTAGGAACGACCATTAAAAAGGCAGGTAGCCAAGAAGCGTTTCGAAAGGTGGATTATGTTTATCCGTTGGCACTTGGTAAATTGGCGCAAGAACAAATTGCAAAACAATTCTTACTCATCACTTCGATGGGAGCAAATCCCTCTTCAAGCACCTTTTATATTCGGGTAAAGGGAGAAGTTGAACAAGCATTACGTAAACTTAATCTCCCGGTCTTACACATTTTTCGTCCTTCGCTCTTACTTGGTGATCGCGAAAAATTCCGTTTCGGAGAACGATTTGCAGCAATCACTTCTGGTTTATTGTCGCCAATGTTCTTTGGACCGTTACGGAAATACAAGCCTGTTTACGATAGAACTGTTGCAATGGCAATGCTTCAAGTTGCGAAAAGTGACTTGCAAGGTGTGCATGTACATGAATCTAGTCAAATAGTAGAGGTAGGTCAATGAAGGGTACTATTTTAAAATCACTGAAAAATATTGAGGACGAATATAATGTGAAGATTTTATATGCATGTGAATCCGGCAGCCGGGCTTGGGGATTTCCATCAAAAAATAGTGATTATGATGTCCGATTTATTTATATACATAAAAAAGAAGATTATTTATCCATTGACCCAATCGGTGTCGGAAAAAAGCGAGATGTCATTGAATTGCCAATCAACGATCTGCTTGACGTAAGTGGTTGGGAATTGACGAAAGCCTTACGATTATTTCGAAAGTCAAATCCGCCCCTATTGGAATGGCTTCAGTCTGGAATTATCTATTATCAAGCATTCTCAACCATAGATAAAATGAAAGAACTGAATAAAGTCATTTTTTCCCCGATATCCTGTATGCATCATTATTTAAATATGGCCGAAAAAAACTTCCGGGAATTTTTACAAGAGGAACAAATTAAGATAAAAAAATATTTTTATGTTCTAAGACCAGTACTGGCTTGTGCTTGGATGGAAAAATTTAATGAATTCCCGCCGATAGAGTTTCCTGTTTTAGTTGAGGCGCTTGTCCCAGAAGGAGAATTAAAGGATGAAATAGGAACCTTGTTAAATAGAAAATTAGCCGGGGACGAATTAGATTTGGAACCACGTTTTCCAATAATTAATGAATTTTTAACTGCAGAAATCGTTCGCCTCCGAGATTTTACCAATCAATTAACGACTACTTCAAAAAAAATAACGCCAAGCCTAGATCTGCTTTTTAGAGAAACTCTTGAAGAAGTTTGGTCTTAATTCATGTGAATAGGGGAGATCGGATTGTGAATGTATTATATACAACAAAACTTCCTGATAATTTTGAACAGGTATACCAATTATATGAGGGGTTAGGCTGGAATTCCCTCAATTTTACTGTAGGTGAACTGGAAAAAATGTGCCTGCAAAGTTGGTATGTCCTGTATGTCTATCATGAACAGCAATTAGTGGGGATGGGGCGTGTGATTTCGGACGGTGTGATTACTGGAGTTATTTGTGGATTAGGGGTACTTCCTAGTTACCAGTCTATGGGGATTGGGAAAAATATTGTGACTAGATTGGTTGCATATTGCGAGCAAAATCGGGTCATCCCACAACTAATGTGCGGTGAAAATCTGGAATCTTATTATGAAAAGCTGGGATTTCGGAAATTCACTGTTGGTATGAATAAGGATATTAATAGATAGGATTCATATATTTATGAGGTGAAGAAATTGTCAATTAAAGGTCTAAATCACTTATTGTTTTCAGTTTCCGATTTGGAACAATCAATAGAGTTTTATAAAGAGGTTTTCGATGCCAAATTATTAGTGAAAGGCCGGACTACCGCCTATTTTGATCTAAATGGTATGTGGCTAGCATTAAATGTAGAGGAAGACATACCTAGAAATGAGATCCATCATTCGTATACACATATTGCTTTTTCCATTGATGAAGCCGATTTTGAAAAAATGGTTAACAAGTTAATAGAATTAAACGTTCATATTTTGCCTAGCCGTGTAAGGGACGTTCGGGATCGAAAGTCAATCTACTTTACAGATCCAGATGGTCATAAATTTGAGTTTCATACTGGTACCTTAGAGGATCGGCTTGATTATTATAAAAAGGAAATGGTACATATGCAGTTTTTTGAATAAATAGCAAAAGGTGGGGATGTTATGGATCTTGAAAAGGTTATCATCATACCTTATGACACCAAATACGCGAAAAAAACGGTGAAGATGTGGCGAGAAAGTAAAGAACAGGCGATTAAGCAGAAAGAACTCCATAGTTTTGATAATCATGTACATTTTTTAAACTATATATTACCTGAACATTTTCAAATAGAGTTAGCACTTTCTGATGGCCAAGTAGTTGGAATGATTGCCTATAATGATCATGAAATAAGTCAACTTTACATTCATATGGATTTTCAGGGAATAGGAATTGGAGAAACATTATTGAATCGAGCAAAAGCTCAATCGAGTGGCAGCTTAACTTTATACACATTTGAAATCAATAAAAATGCCCAACGATTTTATGAAAAGCATGGATTTATCATCATTGCCAGGGGGATTGAAAACGAAGAAAAGTTGCCTGATTTACTTTATGAGTGGGTTGCCAAATAAAAAGTGCTTCGGAACGTATCCGAAGCACCTATTGCTGTAAAGCCTCATACTGCTTAAACAAATCCTTTAATGCCGCAACAAGAGCATTATTGGCTTTTCCCAAATAACCGTTCTTCAGCTCTTCTAATGGCTGCTCTATGCCATTTCGCAAGCTATAGCCCTTCAGAAGCCTTGTAATATAATCTCGGCCGTGTTCTGTTGCCAAAGTACAGGAGGCATCGACAATTACTCCATACTGCTTATCAATCTCAGCTGTGATTGTTAAGGTTTCAAACATGCTTCTGGCTGCCATTCCCGAAGGAAGTTTAGCATGACCTGCTATAAAAATAGTATTCATGATGTTCTCTCCTAAAAACTTTATTAATAAAATAATATAATAAAAGAAATTCAATTAGCAAGAATAATCGGGAAACTCCAGTTTTTCAACTAATTCAGGGTAGTCAATAAAAGGATTTCGATTTCCCTGGATTTGATAGATGGTTTGATTTCTATGTTTCTCATAGAGGGAAACTGGGAATTCTTTGTGCCAACGAATGAGTAATGGAATATTAATTTGGGTCCTAAACGATTTTTTTATAGCCTTTGGATATCGCAGAATAAAATATAGCATGGACCTGGCTACGATGCCTTTTCCGTTTTCCGGTTCAAACCTGCCATAGACTGCCACTCCACAAAGATTTTGTATTGGCTCATTCGGTGTTTCCGGCTGATAAAAGGTGAAATCATCATAAGGGAAATTTGAACGGGCAATATTACACGCCGGCTCACAGACGAATAAATGATGCAGATCACCTTTCATTGGTTCAACAGCCCCGAACCAAGATTGGGGAACAATATGTTCTGTATTGAGTTTCAAAGCTCGTTCAAATGCCTTTAACTCCCTGAATGATTCAAACTCATTCTGCTTTATTTTTCGAAGGAATTCTTGAAAGCCTTGATACCTTTCCTTAATGATTTCAAAATCCTCGTGAATTAAATCTTCTGGATTCCTTTTATCTCCAGAGTAGATACTTTTTACCGTACCATCCGGATGGAGGTCAACCCAAGTATATAAATATAAGTCCTTGCTGACAAAATAAGGGAGCTGTTCGATATGAGTTCTTGAAATGAGCTGATGATACCGATTAAAAAGATCACTCCCATCACTACTGCCATCCCTTACAGATTGATAGTAATAAACGATCTCATGTTGATTTTTCTTTTCATGAAAATAAAGATTGGTATCTGAAATAATTTTTTGCCTATTATCCCTTAGGTAGGACAACCGTTTTTTCAACTTAATGAAATCGGGGGCATCCTCCCAATGATTCTTTAAGGTTTTTTTCTTCTTAGCCATTTTTTCCCCCTTGAAGAGCCACTTCAAACTGATCAAAAATAATTAAAACAAAATTTTCATATTCTTATTACTCCTGCAATAGCATGGTAAAACCCTTTGAATTTTAAGCTATTTAATTTCATTATAACAAATCAGTTTTAACATTGACGGCTTGTTTTTTTGTCAAAAGAAAGGCTACAATAAGAGACATAATTACATATTAATGAAAAAGTAGGGAAGAGACATGATTGCAAAGACACAAGAAGATATTGATGGATTAAAGGAGATCGGACGAAAATTTGCGCTGCGATCCGCGATGAATTGGTGAGCAGAACCAAACCGGGGATTACCACAAAAGAACTGGATGAAATCGCCGGTGAATTGTTTGCAAAAGAAGGCGCCGTTTCAGCACCAAAAGGGGAATACGATTTTCCGGGATATACATGCATTAGTATTAATGAAGAAGTAGCCCACGGTATTCCTGGAAACCGAATGATTCAGGAAGGAGATATTGTTAATATCGATGTCTCTGGTTCCAAAAACGGATATTTTGCTGACACTGGAATCTCCATCGTAGTTGGTGAAGGTGAAGCAGTATTGCAGAAGCTATGTGATGTGGCCAAGCTCGCATTTGAAGCAGGATTAAAGTTCGCCAAGCCGGGTTCAAGAAAAAGCCGTCTTGGAAAAGCGGTTTTTCAGACCGCTAGCAACCATGGACTTACGGTTATTACCAATCTAACTGGACATGGGATCGGCCGGACGATTCACGAACAGCCCGAATATATTTATAATTACTTTGAGCCTTCGGATGATGAACTGTTAAAGGAAGGAATGGTCATTGCCTTTGAACCGTTTATTTCCACTGATGAAGAAGAAGTGTTTGAAAAAGGTGACGGTTGGACCTATGTAACTGAAAAGAGCTTCGTAGCTCAGTATGAACACACGATCATTTTGACAAAAAATGGACCGATTATAACAACGAAATAGAAAAGTTACCCAGTTCATGATGAATTGGGTTTTTCTTTTTTGTGGAATGATTCATCCCTAATTTGGTCAATAATGTCATAGTAAGATTTAATAAATGAGGATGAATCCTATGGAACATATATTAACTTCAATACTTCGTACATGTGCGGCATATATTATTTTACTCTTTGCGTCATTTTGGTTAGGGAAACAGATGAATTCTGGTAATAATCATTATAATTTTGCTCTGGCTATTACAGTAGGTTCTATTATCGCCAATTTGGGATTCGATACCAATTTGAAATTTTTCCCTATGCTGGCGTCGTTTTTAGCACTGATTTTAATGTATTTTTTTTGCTCTATCATCTCATTAAAGAGCAGGCGCTTTCGGATATGGATTTCCGGTGAACCAACTGTCATTATTGAAAACGGAAAAATTTTGGATAAAAATATGAGGAAAATTCGATATAGCTTAGATGATCTTTTACAACAGTTAAGGGAGCAGGGCATTTTTGATTTATTTGAAGTAGAATATGCAATTTTAGAGGTTAGCGGAAAATTATCAGTCATGAAAAAGAAAAACTATCAATCGGTCAGTAAAATGGATGTTAATGTGACAGGTATTTCTTCACCTATTCCTCTACCACGTGAGCTAGTTATGGACGGGGTGGAGGTAGAGAAAAATTTTAACAGCGTTTATACCAGAAAATGGCTTGAACAAGAATTGTCCGGAAGAAATTTGCAGATGAAAGATATTCAATATGCTGTTATTTCATCAACCGGATCATTATTTATTGATCTATTGGATGATCAACTAGAATCTCCGTTAGACCAAGAATAGATTGGTACCTCCAAAGAAGTTGAAATAATCGGGTTTCTTTTTTCTATTATTCAGACAATAAACGTGGTAAACTAGTAAAAAATCAGTTTACTTTGGAGGCAATCATGATTAAGGCTATATTTTTTGATTTAGATGATACCTTGCTTTGGGATCAAAAAAGTGTGAAAGAAGCATTTGTAGCAACATGCAAGGTGGCAGAGGAACGCTATGGAATTGACCCGGAACAGCTGGAGGAAGCGGTTCGTGAAGCGGCGAGGGAACTGTATTCTTCCTATGAAACTTACTCTTTTACACAAATGATCGGTATCAACCCCTTTGAAGGGTTATGGGGGAATTTCCTGGATGAACAGGATGACTTTCGAAAAATGAAGGAAATTGTTCCGGGATACCGTAAGGATGCTTGGACTAATGGATTAAATGCGCTTGGCGTAGATGATCCGGAGTTTGGATATGAATTAGCTGAACGATTCCCACAAGAGCGCCGAAAAAAGCCGTTTGTCTATGAAGAAAGTTTTAAGGTTTTGGATGCTCTAAAGGGAAAATATAGACTGTTGTTATTAACAAATGGGTCACCTGATTTACAAAATACAAAATTAACGATTACACCTGAACTTGTTCCGTATTTTGATCAGATTGTAATCTCAGGCGATTTTGGCAGAGGAAAACCGGACCCAACCATCTTTGAGCATGCCTTATCACAAATGGGATTACAAAAGGACGAAGTGCTCATGGTAGGCGATAATTTAATGACCGATATCTTGGGAGCCAATCGTGCTGGCATCAAGTCGGTTTGGATCAACCGCCATCAAAAAGACCGAAATGAAGTCATTCCTACTTTTGAAATTACCCACTTGGAGAATTTATTTCCGCTATTAGAAGAACTAAATCAAGCCGTAAATGTAGACTAAGTCTATATTTATGGCTTTTCTTTTTGATTACAAGTTATGTTAAAATTTAAATAAGAAACACCAATAACTTATAATAATATTATGTTAACAAGGTGACAGGCACCATTAGGAGGATTTTATATGGAATTAAGGCAATTTCAGTTGTTTTTGGAGGTGGCGAAGCACCGAAGTATCACGAAAGCGGCAGAAAGCATGCATGTGTCACAGCCTGCTTTGAGTAAGTCAATTAAAGCGCTAGAAGAAGAGTTGGGGATGACATTAATTATCCGCAGTAATAAAACTAGTGATTTGACGGATGCTGGCAGGGTTGTTCAAGAGTATGCTCACCGAATGATGGGATTAGTGGATGAGATGTCATCTACACTAAATGATATGACTGATTTGCAAAGAGGTGAAATCAATATCGGATTACCACCGTTTATTGGTAGTTTGTTTTTTCCCAGAGTGATGGCTCAATTTCATCATTCTTTTCCGGCTATTGAGTTAAATATTACTGAGTATGGCGGGGCCAGAGTGGTGAAAAGTGTGGAAGAGGGTGAATTTGAACTTGGCGTGGCGGTTATGCCCATCGATGACGATATTTTTAATGTTTATCCGATAGTTGAAGAGGAAATGAAATTACTTGTCTACAAACATCATCGATTGGCTGATCGTNNTTTCTACCACGAAGAGTTTGCCTTACATCAAATTGTAAGAAATCATTTTTTTATCATGGCTGGATTTGAGCCGAAAATCCTGTTTAAAAGCTCCCAATGGGACCTGATGTCCGAGATGGTGGCTGCAAACCTTGGGGTTACGATTCTTCCGCAGTCAATCTGTAACCGCGTTTTTACAAAAGAGATAAGAATCATCGATTTAAAGCCAACAATTATGTGGAGTATTGCGGTCATTACCAAGAAAGATCGATACATATCAAAAGCAGGGCAAACATTTATTGATTTTATTTTGAAAGAACCATTATAACTAATAGTTATGAAAACCATTCTGAATATGTATTTTACGAATGACGGAGATTAGCGTACTATTACTCTATAGTCAATTGGATTTAGAAAGGAACATCAATATGAAACTTGGAGTAATCGTAGCGCAGGTGTTATTTATACATATATTTTTATATTTAGGAGCGGCATTAAAACTTTTGATTCCTCTACCCATTCCAGCTTCCATGTTTGGACTTGGGGTATTATTTTTAGCTCTTTGCTTAAAAGTAGTGAAGTTGGAATGGGTGGAAAAGGGAGCCAATTGGCTGATGGCCGAACTGCTACTGTTTTTTATCCCATCAGCAGTAGGGATTGTCAATTACGATGAAATCCTCAGCATTCAGGGAGCGGAAATCGTTTTACTGATTGGGATTAGTACAGTGATTGTTATGGGAATGACCGCATTAGTTGCAGAAAAAGTAACCGGAAGAAAGGAGAGTGCACAACAATGATGATGATTATTTTTACTCTCATCACGTTTTTCTTTTATCGTTTTTCAAAAATGGTTTATGGAAAATGGGGCCTCCCTTTTTTACATCCATTATTACTTGCACCAATCTTGTTGATTGTGTTGATCACCATCACCCATGTTTCTGCCAATCAATACATGGGTGCTTCTAAATGGCTTACACATTTGCTTGGTCCAGCTACCGTTGCGTTCGCGGTACCAATCTACAAAAATCTTCCTCTTGTAAAAAAATATTTAGGTACTATTGTCTTAAGTATCACCTTTGGTACGTTGGTAGCGATTTTTTCAACGTTTGGGTTATCAGAATTATTTCATTTGAATAATGATTTTACCATTTCCATCCTCCCGAGATCGATTACCACTCCGATTGCGATTGAAGTGTCAAAAGAAATCGGCGGGCTTCCAACCTTAACAACCGTTTTTGTCATCATTACTGGAGTGATAGGGGGAATTGTCGGTCCAACCGTAATCAAATGGCTTTCGATAAAGACGCCTGTTGCCAGAGGACTGGCCCTTGGAATGGGGGCACATGGGGTTGGAACGAATAAGGCGATGGAATATGGAAAACAAGAAGCAACCTTTTCTTCCTTAGCAATGATTTTCGCTGCATTTATTACGTTAGTATGGGGTGCATTATTAATTCCTGCCTTAATGAATTTTAATCACTTTTTATAATCGTTCACATTTTGGTAAAAAGTTCATTCCTAGATAATGATGTACGTCACAATCTTTCGCATTGCGGGATGGTATTTTATTAATGAGAAATATTATCAAATTAATTTACCGAGTATTTCAATGCGAAGGAGAAACATCATGAGTGAAATTATAAATAATCGAGAACAACAAATGTATCAAAGCAATGATCGACTTAATAATTTAAAACTGATTTTTAAAGCCCTTCATAATGGCGGAAATTTTGATGAAATCAAAGCACATTTTGATGGTTTTATCGGAAAAATCACGATGGAGGAAATTTCTAATCTTTCAAATGAATTTTTGGAAGACGAGGGGATATCGATTGAAGAAGTGCATCGGATGTATAAAGAGCACATGGAACTGTTTAAAGGAGCAATTGAAGAAAAGGAGCCAGGTGGAAAGAAACCTGAAGAACAACCCGGTCATCCTATCCATACCTTTAAAATGGAGAACCGAGCCCTTGAAAATCTTCTCGATACAAAAATGTCCGTTCATTTAGAGCAGTTTAAAGAAGAGGATTCAGCGGAGCATGTGTATAAGCTTATAGAGGACATCAATCTTTTGCTTGATGTAGACAAGCATTACAGCCGGAAAGAGAATTTGATTTTTCCTTATTTAGAAAAGTATGGAATTTATGGACCGACTAATAATATGTGGAGAATCGATGATTTTATTCGCGACAATATTAAGCATGCCAAGAAATTACTTAGCAGCTATCAAGGGGATAAGAAAGCTGTTTTAGAAGTAATGGACTGGGTGATTGAAGAAACTCATGCCATGATTTACCGTGAGGAACATATTCTTTTTCAAATGGCATTAGACCATTTCACTGAGGATGAATGGGTGAAGATTGCAAATGAAAGTGATGAAATCGGTTTTTGTTTAGTTGAACCAGCAGTTGTTTGGAATCCTGATCGGAAAGCTCTCGATGAGAATGCCATTTCAGAGGGTTATATAAAAATGGATACCGGAATTTTATCTCTTAAACAACTAGAACTTTTATTAAACCACTTACCCGTCGATATCACTTTTATTGATCATGAGGATGTGGTTAGGTACTTCTCACACGGCAAAGAAAGAATTTTTGCCCGGACAAAAGCTGTCATTGGTCGTTCCGTTCAAAACTGCCACCCACCAAGAAGTGTTCATGTGGTGGAAGAGCTATTAGCTGATTTCAAATCGGGCACGAAAGATTCTGAGGACTTTTGGATTAAATTTAAGGATAAATACGTGTATATTCGGTATTTTGCTGTTCGCGATGATGTTGGAAATTATATTGGTACCCTTGAATTTACACAAAACATTGATCCAATCAAAGCAATTGATGGGGAAAAAAGAATCCTCTCATAGAACTATTATTCA
>NZ_JBALNY010000112.1:11189-17271 GCF_036962145.1 Bacillus sp. JJ1764
TTATTTTTCAAAAAAAATTCAATAGATTCGAAAATTATCTATTACATATATTCTATTTTATAGTAAAATTATCCTATACAAAGAATTTTTGTTAGGGGCACGCTATGAGGTATACAGGTAGAATTTGTATCACTTTACTATTTATTACAATCGTATTAGGCTGGCATTCCCTTTATTTTATCACTGATCTCAAAGCAGCTAATTTCTTTATGTTTCAAAGAGGTCAGTATAAATTAGATTTGATTCTCATCCCATTGCTATCACCCTTTTTTTGGTGGTTGGGAGTGCAATATGATAAGGCAAAATACTTGGCTGAAAAAGATTCCTTAACTGGTTTGTATAACAGGCGGATCATTCAACAAATTACTCCAAAATTGTTATCCCAAATGAATCACAGTGAAGACACTTTAACGATTTCTGTAATTGATTGTAATAACTTTAAACAAATTAATGATGAGCTGGGTCACAAAATGGGGGACTTAGTTCTAAAGAATATCTCCGATGTTTTGATTATTTGTTCAAATGACGGAGATTATGTGGCAAGGTGGGGTGGCGATGAATTTCTTATCGTATCTCCACACGCAGACTTTAAAGAGGCAAAAGAGGTAACTGATAAAATAGAAAAGGTATTGGCTCATTTATCTACCGAGATGGGGATGAATATATCTGTTTCAATCGGAAGTGCTTTGTATCCCAATGATGCTTATAATTTAAAGGATTTATTAATCATTGCTGACAGAAATATGTATGAACGAAAACAGCATAAACCGCTTAATATAAAGCTAAAGGCATGAACCTGAATTGGAATCATGCCTTTTTATTTGATCTAATTTTCTTCTTCAAATTGATATTCCGGTGGCTTTATTCGGAACCCTTTGGTAAGCCATAGAAGATAGGCTAAACCAATGGATAACCAAGCTAATCCAATGATAATTGCAAGTTTGTCGAGACTAAACCAAAGATAAATGACAAAGGCAAGGCCGATCATTGGGAAAATGACATAACTAACAAAATTTAAATGGTTTAGAATTTGTTTGTTTTTAAAATAGTAAATGATGACCGCAAGATTGACAAAAGAAAATGCGGTAAAGGCTCCAAAGTTAATTAAGGAAGTTGCGGTCACTAAATCTAGAATTAAAGCGGTAAGAGATAGAACCCCGATAAAAATGATATTAAACACAGGCGTTTGAAACTTTTTATGAAGAAAGCCAAAATATTTTTTCGAAAGCACTCCGTCTCTTCCCATAGCAAACAGTAATCGAGAAGCACTCGTTTGGGCTGCAAGCCCAGAAGCCATAACAGAGATTAAAGCACCACTAGTAAAAATCGATTGAAAGAAAATCCCGCCTATATGTCTGGCAATCTCAGGTGATGCACCATCCACATTTTTTAATAAGGATACGTTCGGATATAAGGATTGCATGAAATATGTGACGGTGATAAAAAACAAACCGCCTATAAAGGCAATGAGAAAGATGCTTTTTGGAATGTTCTTCTCAGGATTGACTGTTTCCTCTGCAAGCGTGGTGACAGCGTCAAATCCCAAAAATGACAAAGCAAGAATAGAAGCACCTGCGAATAGAAAATGCAGCTTCATGTCATGAGAGAAAAATGGAGTCGTTGTAAATTCTCCACCGTGAAGGGTCGTGCGAATCGTCAAAATGACAAAAATAATAGCAACAAGTAATTGAAATAAAACAAACAGGGTATTTGCCTTAACAGCGATTTTGACCCCAACTATATTCATCGTGGTAATAATTACAATTAGACCTAATACCCATAACCAGGAGGATACATGTGGAAACAGGGCTGATAAATAAATTCTAGCCAATACAGCATTAATCATGGGTAAAAATAAATAGTCAAGCAAAGCTGACCAACCAACTAGAAAACCTAACTCAGTGTTCATCGTTTTTTTGGTGTATGTATAAGCGGAACCTGCATCAGGAAAAAGTCTGCACATTTTTCCATAGCTTAAGGCCGTGAACAAAATGGCAACCGTAATTAATATATAGGAAGCCGGGACATGCCCATTTGTTTCAGCTGAAACCACGCCAAATGTATCAAATACTGCAAACGGTGACATATAGGCTAACCCCATAAATACTATTGGTGCGACTCCCAATGAACGTTGTAAAGTTCCCTGCGATGATTCCAACCTCAACAACTCCTCAATTCGAATAAACTTAATTTTAGAAGAATTACTATTGATTGTGAAGATGTTTTTTTAAAATAACAAGGAACTGTCAATAACAGTGTCAAAATATGTTTTTCATAAAATAAATGTTGGGATCTTCATACAAAAAAGGTGTCTCAAAAACTAATCATGATTAATGAATTTTTACCTTTTTTATTCATCATTTGATTAAAACGGGAAGGTGCTATACTATTGATTGGTTACTATTGTTGAATATGTTGATGAGGGGTAGAACTGTGATGAAACGAGTATTGTTTATTGGGGCTGGGCGTATGGCTCAAGCGATTATTGAAGGATTAAAAGATAAAAACGAATTTTCCATTATAGTTGCTAATAATGGAAATGAGGAAAGATTGAATGTGATTCGAGAATCCTACAGCGTTGCAACCACAAAAAGTTGGAAAAAAGAAGTGGGAAAAGCTGATATCATTTTTTTGGCGATGCCACCAAATGTTCATGAATCTTTACTATTGGAGCTATCTGGAGAAATGAATGGGCAATTGGTTTTGACTGTTGCGGCAGGGATTGGACCTTCATTTATGGAGTCTATGCTCCCAGACGGAACTCCTGTTGCGTGGGTAATGCCAAACACTGCAGCAAAATTAGGTCAATCGATGACGATGTATGCTCCGGGCAATTGGGTAACGGAGCAACATATAAAAATAATTGAAACATTAATCAGTGGGATTGGCGAATATGAAAGAGTTTCAGAACAGCAAATCATAGAGTTAACTGCTGTTACTGGAAGCGCCCCAGCGTTTATTTACAGAATTGCAGAAGCTCTAGAAAATATTGCCCTTGAATCAGGTGTCACACCATTACAAGCACGAAAGTTAGTAGCCCAAATGATCATGGGTTCTGCGGAAATGCTTAAAACCAATGCCAATCCTGCTGCACTTGCTGACGAAGTTGCCACACCAGGAGGATCAACAGCTGCCGGCTTAGAGGTCTTGGATACAAAAGGACTTGCAGACTTAATGACAGAAGCTATTTATGCTTGTAGGGAAAGGGCTGCGAGCCTCACATAAAAATAATTTCTATGGAATAAAAAGTGAAATGGTGCCAAACACCTTTTCTCTTTTTATTCCAATATACTGTTTAAATTTCAATAATAATCGGCAGAATCATAGGTCTTCTTTTTGTTTGATTGGAAATAAATTGGCCTAATGTTTTCTTGATGTTTTGCTTAATGACACTCCACTGACGGATGTTTTCTGATTGCATATCCTGGACAGTCTTTTTAACTAAATTATTGATCTCTTTTAAAAGATCTTCAGAATTTTTAACGTATACGAAACCTCGGGTTATGGTGTCTGGACCTTGAATGATTCTTCCGTCCGTTTTACTCAGGGTTAGCACTATAACTACCATACCATCTTCTGATAGTTGTCTCCGGTCACGAAGCACCACTTCTCCTACATCCCCGACACTGATTCCGTCAATATACGTATCACCAGCAGGAATAGAACGGGTCTGCCTGGCAATACCATGTTCAAAATCCACAACATCACCATTTTTAATGATAAAAGTGTTTCCTTTCTCAACTCCAACTGCCTCTGCTAATTGTCGGTGGTGATGAAGCATGCGAAATTCTCCGTGAATCGGTATAAAATAGGTAGGTTTAATCAATGCTAGCATCAGCTTTAAATCTTCTTGATAGCCATGTCCAGAAACATGCATCCCAGTAGAACTTCCAGAGCCGTAAATCACATTGGCCCCTAATTGGAATAAATTGTCGATGATTCGAGATACATCTTTTTCATTGCCTGGAATCGGGGAGGCTGCTAGAATAACCGTGTCGCCCGGATAAATAGTAGCATCCCGATAGCTGCCAGTGGATAAACGGGAAAGTGCGGCCAGAGGTTCTCCTTGCGATCCAGTGCAAAGGATCGCTACTTTCTCAGGGGAAAAACTTTCGATTTCATTAGGTTCAATCAGCATTCCTTCTGGAACCATTAAATAACCTCGTTCTATCGCAACGGAAACAACATTCACCATGGTTCTTCCTAATAAGGCAAGCTTTCGGTTTGAATTCATTGCTGCCCTAACGACTTGCTGAATTCGATTTACATTAGAGGCAAAAGTAGAAATGATCACCTTTCCCGAAGCTCTTGAGAAGGCCTCTTCCATATGACTGCCAACCATACTTTCCGATGGGGTTAATCCAGGGCGCTCCGCATTGGTGCTTTCTGAAATTAGAGCTAAAACCCCCTTATCTCCAATCGCAGCCATTTTATGGATATCTGAAATTCGATCGTTTTCCGGTGTTAAGTCAAATTTAAAATCGCCAGTATGAACAACAACACCCTCTGGAGTTTCAAACACTATTCCAAGACAATCAGGGATACTATGACTCACTTTAAAAAAGGAGACCGAAATTTTACCCAATTCTATTTGTGAATTCGAATCAATTAAATTCAGTTGTGAATCACCCATAAGTCGATGCTCTACAAGCTTTAGTTCAATTAACCCTAACGTAAACCGAGTTGCATAAATTGGTATGTTTAATTTCTTTAAAAGATAAGGAATTCCACCAATATGGTCTTCATGGCCGTGGGTTACAATTAAAGCTCGAATTTTTTCCTGATTTTTTTCCAAATAGGTTATATCGGGAATAATTAAATCTATGCCCAATAAACTTTCATCTGGAAATTTACCACCACAGTCAACAATGACTATGTCTTCCTCATATTGAATGACATACATATTTTTACCGATCTCATTGATGCCACCCAAGGCGAAAACAGATAATCCCTTCTCATTACCCCTCATAAAAAAACCTCCAAATTTCTTTTTTATTATTATTTCCTTTTTGCAGGGCTTTATCAGATGTAAAAGTTACACATAAAAAAAGCCAAGAGAATGAGGAAGACTCTCATGGCTTTTAAAAAGGTTTTTACCCAATTAGTTTTATTGCACTGAAAATAATAACAGTAGAAATAACAGTACGCAGTGGTTTCGTAGGAACTTTGGAGGATAGGGTGCTTCCGATAAGGACACCTGGANNGAAGATTACCAACCAACATGTAATTTACACTTCCTGCATTCATATGAAGAAGGCCAGAAACGGTTACCAATAAGAAAGCATGAGCAATATCAGTACCTACCAATTCAGATCCTTTTAAGCGATAAAGATAAAGCATTGCTAAGGCGAACAAAGAACCTGATCCAATGGAGGTTAATCCAACAATAAAACCAAATAACGCCCCAATGAAAATAGTCAGACCCCGTTTCTCTTCAATTGGTCTAACTTGCCATCGATTTGGTCTGATTTTTTTATCAAAAAATGTTTTGATTAAAATGGCTGCAGCGACTAATAAAAGAACATATCCAAGAGCGATTTTAATAATATGCTCAGAATTATGAAATGTTGATTCAAAAACTTGAAGCATGCCAATCGCAACAACAGCACTTGGAACACTTCCTATTGCCAAGTATTTCATTAATGTAAAATTGATCGTCTTTTGTCGCCAGTGCTGAATGACACCAAATAACTTTGTAATAGAGTTATAAACAAGATCAGTACCAACTGCAATAGAAGGCTGTATACCTACCATTATTAAAACAGGTGTTAAAAGTGCTGCGCCTCCAACACCTGTTAATCCTACTAAAAATCCAACTAGTAATCCCATTAAAGCTATTCCCAGGCTCATGGTAAAGCCTCCTTTTTATATCCGAGTATTTATATGTGAATTATAGTGTTTGAGGGTGAGTTTGTAAATACTTTTCTGAATTTTTTGTTGTTACTTTAAGTGTCTGAGTTATTTGGAAAAACTTTCTTGTTGAAGTATTGTTTCATGGGTGATATAATAAATCTCGTTCCCTAAAAAGCAGGTATAAAATTTTGAGGGAATGAAACTTCAAACGTAAATAGTCCGGCAATAA
>NZ_JBALNY010000112.1:17277-24277 GCF_036962145.1 Bacillus sp. JJ1764
GTAGGACGTTGCCGGGCACGAAAAAAGACAACCATATGGTTGTCTTTTTTCGTGATGGCGTGGGGCTAGCTGATCTTTGTATTAACTCCTAGTTAAATAATTGAGACTTTTTCAATTTAGCTGCACTAGAAATTGAGTGTTAAAAGCAGGTTATTCCACCAAAATTTACAACTATATTCTAATATGAAATGATGATATAGTAATACTATAAGTTCTTTAAAGAACTTAAGCTCAACAAGGACATTTGGAACGGGTCAGGGCGGGAACGCAGCAGCCATAACTTATGAAATTGTGTGGGCTAATACATAATACTGTGCCAATAAACGCTAAAACTCATTCTCCATTGAGCTTAGCGTTTTTTATTTGTTTATAACACTGATGTTTGGAGCGGAAATCAACATACAAGTATAATAAAATCTTTTATTGTGAAATATTGTAAAATTTATTGAGATTAACGTTTTTGTAATTAGAATGTTACCTGGCTTTAATAAAAGAAAGAACGATGTTGTGTATACTTTTTTTTATGGTGAGATTTCATTCGACAACCATGTTACAAAATGAAAAGTAAGACGTTATAAAGGAAGAGGGAGAAATATGTTTGGTTATGATACTAATATAGATCAATTTGCATCGATTAAAGTTATTGGTGTTGGCGGTGGGGGAAACAACGCAGTGAACCGGATGATTGAGGCGGGTGTAGAAGGTGTGGAATTTATTTCGGTTAATACCGATGCACAAGCACTTAATCAATCAAAGGCGGAAATTAAGTTACAAATAGGCGGCACCTTGACAAGAGGCTTAGGAGCGGGAGCCAATCCAGATATCGGGAAAAGAGCAGCGGAGGAAAGTACCCGTGAAATAGAGCTAGCTTTAGAAGGGGCAGACATGGTTTTTATTACAGCAGGTATGGGTGGAGGAACCGGTACTGGTGCAGCCCCAGCCATTGCTAAAATTGCAAGAAATCTGGGTGCTCTAACTGTAGGGGTTGTCACACGCCCTTTTAAATTTGAAGGCCATAAACGTGCAATGAACGCTAACCATGGAATTAAAGAAATGAGAGAAGCAGTGGATACCTTAATTATTATTCCTAACAATCGTTTGTTGGAAATTATTGATAAAAAGACACCAATGCTAGAAGCTTTCGCGGAAGCTGATAATGTTCTCCGTCAGGGCGTTCAAGGGATATCCGATTTAATCGCTGTCCCAGGTTTAATAAACCTTGATTTTGCAGATGTAAAAACGGTCATGTCGCATAAAGGAACAGCCTTAATGGGGATTGGGATATCTAAAGGAAGTAATCGCGCTGCTGAAGCTGCAATGAAAGCTTTAAATAGTCCGCTACTTGAAACATCTATAAATGGTGCTCAAGGTGTCATATTAAACATATCTGGAGGTCGAAATTTAAGTCTTTTTGAAGTACAGGAAGCAGCGGAAATCGTTTCTTCCGCTTCTCATGAGGAATTAAATATGATTTTTGGATCAGTTATTAATGAAAATTTAAGCGATGAAATCATCGTTACTGTCATTGCAACAGGATTTAATGATCAAGAGGAAGGTGAGTTACAAAAGCCATCTCAACGATTAGTGGAAGAAAAGGCTGTTTCATTTAAAAAGGAAGTACATAATCTTCTTCCAAAATCCAATATAGATTTTGAACAAAATACTAATCCTTCAGAAGAATCTATTGAGGATTTGCCTGCGTTTTTTCGAAATCGAAGAAACCGATATTAGAATTTAGGTTTCGGAAATGTTTCCAATTGCAAAATTCTTGAAATAAAGCAATTAATTAGTCTAATATAGTTCATGATACTTATATCACCAATGATCTTAGTTAAGAAAGGACTAACTAAAATGACTAATATAAATATTCCATTATCTGTTTTAAATCTGGTTCCGATTCGAGAGGGCCAAGATGCAAAACAAGCAATTGATTCAATGGTAGACTTGGCTCAGGCAGTGGAAGAAATGGGCTACAATCGTTATTGGATTGCGGAACACCACAACACGACCACTCTTGTAAGCTCTGCGACTTCTTTACTAATAAAACATACATTAGAACATACACAAAGTATTCATGTTGGCTCTGGCGGAATTATGTTGCCGAATCATTCACCATTAGTGGTGGCGGAGCAGTTTGGTACACTTGCTACCATTTACCCTGGACGTGTCGATCTGGGCCTTGGTAGAGCACCAGGTACTGATATGATGACAGCAGATGCATTAAGGCGATCTAAAAATGATTCAGTCTATACCTTTCCAAATGATGTGAAAGATTTGCTCACCTATTTTGGTCCTGAAGAACTCCAAGGCTATGTAAAAGCTTTTCCAGGTGTAGGAACGAATGTCCCTATTTATATTCTTGGATCATCTACTGATTCTGCTTACCTTGCAGCAAGTTTAGGATTACCTTACGTGTTTGCTTCTCACTTTGCACCAAGATACATGGAAGAGGCTATTTCTATTTATAAAAATCGATTCCAGCCTTCCGAATACCTAGATCAACCCTATATGATGGTATGTTTAAACGTGATTGCTGCTGAAACCGATGAGGAAGCTAATTTTTTATCTACTTCCACCCTGCAATTTTTCTTAAATGTTGTTCGAAATTCGAGAAAGCCATTACGACCACCAGTTGAAAACATGGATGAACTTTGGAACCCTATGGAAAAAGAAATGGTATTGGGAATGTCAAGCGTGACACTACTGGGAAGCAAAACGTCCATCCGGGAAAAGTTGACTTCGTTTCAGGAAAAATATCATGTCAATGAAATCATGGCCGTTTCGTACATTTATGATCAGGAAAAACAAAAACGTTCCTACGAAATATTGAAAGAAGTTGCAGATGGAAAGTAATGAACAATGTAGTTTGGAGTGAAGATCTTGAGCAGATGGTTTGCTAAATGGTATGACTTTTTTATGAACCCCTTAGAAAAAAGGAAGTTTATTAAAATTCGTCAGGAGTTGCTGTCAAAAGCATCGGGGCGAGTGCTTGAAATCGGCTCAGGGACAGGAATTAATTTTCCTTTATATAAGGGAGTGGATAAAGTAGTTGCGATTGAACCAAGCCCATTTATGCAAGAACGCTCACGTATAAAACACTCCCAAGCAACAGTCCCTATTAAAGTGGTTCTGGCAAGTGCTGAACAGCTTCCATTTGAATCGGACACATTTGATACAGTCGTAGCAACACTAGTGTTTTGTACCATTCCCAATCCAGAAAAAGCAATAGAAGAAATGAGGAGAGTTTGTAAGCCAAACGGCAAAATCCTCCTATTCGAACACGTTAAAATGGAAAACCGCTTTTTAGCAGTACTCCAGGATTGGGTGACCCCAGCTTGGAAAAAAATATGTGACGGTTGTTGCCTAAATCGGGAAACGCTGACACTATTAAGAACAAATGGGGTCTCAGTCCTGAATGTTGAAAACTATTATAGTGGATTATTTGTTAACATTGAGGCAGAAAATCAAAAATAATGAATGATCTAGTATAATGAAGTAATAGAGTACATAATCCATAAAAGGAAGCGGGTGTATGTTTTTTGAAAAAAGCTAAAGCAAATGTGAGTGCTATACTTATTGCGGATTTGTCCGATACTTTTGTTACGAGAAGGATTCCCGAGGTGAAATTAGAATTTGGTGGAATTCTAGGAGATCGTCATTATGGGGTTACCTTTCCATCTGATTCGCGCCAACCCATGTATCCGAGAGGAACGGTGATTCTAAATCGCCGACAGATTACGATTTTATCAGAGGAAGACCTACAAGAAATAGCTGATGATCTTGAGATCGAACAGATTTTGCCTGAATGGCTGGGGGCTAATCTATTAATCAAGGATTTTCCTCAACTTACCAAATTACCGATTGGCTCACGAATTCTGTTTCCTGGGGGAGCAGGCCTAATCTGTATGGGTGAAAATAAGCCATGTGTATTCCCTGGTGAACAAATTCAAATGCATTACCCTGACCAACCAAAACTGGCCACCCGTTTTGTAAAAGCTGGATATAAAAGGCGGGGGATTGTCTGTGCGGTGGAATGTCCTGGCAATATTAATGTGGGTGAAGAAGTTCAGATTCTGATCAACGATCCTGCTGATCCAATGCAATAAAAGGAGTCCAATACGAATGAATCCAGTCCAAGTGATCCAATCCCTTATTAATGTAGAAAATGTCCACAAAGCCACGGTTGTTCCGTTAAAACCGGGTCAAATGGTTTATGGCAGTGTGGAAAAATTTCTTCCAAATGATACCGCGATTGTCCGGATTGGAAATCGAAAATTATTTGCTGATGTAAAGACGCTTCTGTCTACAAACGAAAATTATTGGTTTGAAGTAGTAACGAGCAGTAATGAAGGGGTTCAACTAAAAGTTTTGGAGCAAAAAGGATCTGCTAATTCATCCCATTTTTTATTGAATAATTTTCAGCTTCCCGAAACGAAACAAAATCAGCAATTATTGCAATTCTTTTTATCCAAAAATGTCCCATTTACAAAGGAACAGATGAAGATAGCTGGTTTTTGGCTTCCGAACCAAACGGATCTAACGAAAGAATTAACAGCATTGGAATGGATGGTAAGAAAGGATCTTCCGTTTACGAAACCTATTTTTGATTCCCTACTAGCTGTCCAGGATGCAAGACCATTAAACCAGCAACTTTCTGAATTAGTTCAACAATTGGATGGGCCACAATTTGCCTCTTTTCAATCAACTGAGCCCTTAAAACAAATACTAGCTTCAATTATTGGTACAGAATCTTTCAATCAAGTATTAAATGGAAATGAAGCAAAACATATGCTGCAGTCCTTAATCCATTCATTAGGGCTTGAGTATGAAAAGGATGTAGGGCAGACATCAAACCATTTAGAGAATACGACTCATGTGCTAAAACCAATATTAATGGAAGCCATATCCGAGTTTGGTTCAAAAGGGAAAGAACTGGAGCCTTTATTAAATCGACTAACAGGCTTACAACTGCTTTCACAAGATTTTACCGGCACGATACAGCAAATGGTGATGCAGCTTCCGATTACACTTGGAAATCAGCCAACCGATGTGACTATACAATGGAACGGACGTAAAACCAAGGAAGGTCAGATTGACCCTGATTACTGTAGAATCCTATTTTACCTAGATTTACAAAGCCTGCATCAAACTGTAATCGATATGCAGGTTCAAAATAAAGTCGTTCACCTGTCTATTATTAACGATACAAAGAATCTGGAACCAGTCATCAATGCATTAACCCCTTCACTTAAAGAAAAATTAGAGACAATAGGATACAAACTTTCATTTGTAAACATTGTCCCTTCTTCAGAAAAAAGAGTAGTTCAGCATGTAAATAAACCGGAGCATTTATTTATGGAAGCCTATCATGGAGTGGACATCAAAATATGAATAAGCAAAATAGTAAACCACTACAAGCGATTGCTCTAGCTTATGACCTCCAAAAAGATGCAGCTCCAAAGGTTGTAGCAAAAGGCAAAGGGTCAGTAGCTGCCGGCTTGATTGAAAAAGCAAAAGAGCATAATGTTCCCATTCAAGAGGACTCGTCATTAGTCGAACTACTCAGCAAACTGCAAATAAATGAAACTATTCCAGAACAACTGTATAATGCGGTTGCGGAGGTATTTGCGTTTATTTACAATGTTGACAAAGAGCATTCCAAAAAATCAATAGTGGATCAAAAATAACTTCGAGTTAACCTCGGAGTTTTTTTATAGAAAAAGTAATGTACCCCATTGTTTTAATACATTAATTAGATTATTATCTAATTAGATATTAATCTAATAAGAGAGTGATTAAAATATGCAATTAAATAAAATCGTCGAATTCCATAAAGCATTAGGTGACCTGACCAGGATTAAAATTGTCGCGTTACTCCAGCAAGGACCCCTACATGGGCAAGCCATCGCTGGAAAATTGGGACTCACTCCACCAACCATTACTCATCATATTGCCAAACTCCGGGATGTTGGTCTGATTAAAGAAAGACGGGATAAGAACACCATCTATTTTTCCCTTAATGAAAAAATCCTGGAAATGAGTGCTAAAGCCATTTTGTCAGTAGGAACGGGGGGGACTTCAAATATGGAAATGTCAGTTACGGCAGAAGAAAGGGAAGCGATCATCAAAAATTTCTTCACCAAGGAGGGCAAACTGAAAAACTATCCGGCCCAACGTAAGAAAAAGCTAGTGATCCTGGCACACATAGCGAACGGATTAGAATTTGGAAAAGTGTATCCAGAAAAGGAAATTAACGAATTTTTAAAGCAATATCATGAGGACTATGCCACATTAAGGCGGGAACTGATCATGTGTCAATACA
Organism: Bacillus sp. JJ1764; assembly: GCF_036962145.1. Lineage (NCBI taxonomy): Bacteria > Bacillati > Bacillota > Bacilli > Caryophanales > Bacillaceae > Bacillus > Bacillus sp. JJ1764. The sequence continues at coordinate 23,600 of NZ_JBALNY010000112.1, forward strand.
TGTATAGAGAAAATAATGAGTATGAACTAAACCCTGTTGAGTTATGGTGGCTGCGTTAAGAAGTATTTTTTTGCAAACCTAATTAGATATTTGTGAAATTAGATGTATATATAAGTAGGTGGGGTAATGGGCATATCCTTGTTGAAACAAGAAAAACAATACCGGAAATTATTTTTAGCCGGGATTGTCAATGGAGTTGGTGATCGTTTTAGTTCAGTAGCTGTTTTGGCGATGATGCTGCAACTAACTGGGTCGGGTTTGGCTGTTGGTGTGACTTTAGCTATCCGACTGCTGCCATTTGTCATTTTTGCGCCGATCGGTGGTAAACTTGCTGATCGATTCTCACGAAAAGTGATTTTAGTTGTCACAGATTTAATCAGAATTGTTTTCGCCTTGGGCCTAATCTTTGTGGAGAGTGAAACTGATCTTTGGATCGTTTATGTCAGTTCATTTTTCCTAGCTGCCGGCGAAGCCATTTATTCACCTGTAAGAAAATCTTCCATCCCGCAGTTGGTAAATAAAGAGCATTTACTGAAAATAAACAGTTTGGAGCAGGTGCTAATTGGCATTGTTTTAATTGGGGGTGCCTTCTCAGGCGGTATCGTTGCTTCTATATTTGGGGCACATATCACATTTTGGTTAAATGCGGCCTCCTTTTTAGGAGCTGCTGCTCTTATC
>NZ_JBALNY010000112.1:24368-24639 GCF_036962145.1 Bacillus sp. JJ1764
TAAAAAAAGAAGCGAAAGTGAATCGGGAATCTATATTTTCAATATTTAAAAAGGTAATTTTAATGTCTATTCCTGTACAAATTTTGCTATTTTGTGAGATTCTTTTAGCGTCATTAAATGGCATTGATAACGTGCTAATCAGTGTATACGCAGTTAAGGAGTATCATCTGGGGGATGTAGGGGTGGGTTTGTTCTATGGGGCGTTAGGGAATGGGCTGACTGTAAGCTTCACTGTAGCGAACCGGCTTCGGAAACATCTCCGTGCCACAGG
>NZ_JBALNY010000113.1:0-1085 GCF_036962145.1 Bacillus sp. JJ1764
GCTTAAAGTTGGACTAATCAAAATGGAGGAAGGACAAGGAACTGCCGTTTCCAATTTACCAAAGTTTACAGAGGGTCTATCAGGGATCAACAATGGACAGCAGCAGCTCCTAACGGGATTTCAATCGGTAGGATCCCAAATTTCCCAGCTGTCTGATGGTTTGACCAAAAGCGCAGACGGTTTGAATGAAGTTTCTAACGGCCTTGGATCTGCCCAAGATTATTTGTCGGGCGTATCCAAAGAAAAACAAACTGGCTTTTATATTCCACAGAATGTAATAGACAGTGAAGATTTTGCCAAAGTAATGGATACGTATCTATCAAAAGATCGAAAAGTGATGACGATCGATGTTATCTTTAACAAAAATCCATATTCAAATGATGCAATCGGGCAAATCCCGGAAATCAACGATGCCGTAAAACGCGCGATTAAAAATACAAAGCTTGAAAATGCAAAAATCGCTATTGGCGGTGTTTCCAGCATGCATCATGACCTGGATACAATTTCTGAGGGTGACTATTCACGCACAGTCATCCTTATGCTTGCAGGTATTAGCATTATTTTAATGATCTTGCTCCGCTCTTTGATCATGCCGATTTACTTAATTGGTTCACTAGTCCTAACCTACTATACTTCTATGTCTATCTCAGAAATGATCTTTATTAATTGGTTAGGGTATAGTGGGATCAGTTGGGCCGTCCCTTTCTTTGCCTTTGTTATTTTAGTTGCACTTGGAATTGATTACAGCATTTTCTTAATGGATCGTTTTAATGAATTCAAAGATCTCCCTGTCAATAAAGCAATTCATGAGGCAATGAAAAAAATGGGCACGGTAATTATTTCCGCAGCGGTTATACTTGGAGGTACTTTCGCAGCCATGATGCCATCTGGGGTCTTGTCATTGCTGGAAATCGCCACGATTCTATTAATTGGTCTTGCCCTTTATGCTCTGGTTGTTCTGCCATTATTTGTACCAGTAATGGTTCGGACATTTGGAGGAGCAAATTGGTGGCCATTTAAAAAATAATTCATATTCGATGCACGCTAAGTTCTCGTTTTAGCGTGCTTTTTTCATAGATTGATAT
>NZ_JBALNY010000113.1:1130-9574 GCF_036962145.1 Bacillus sp. JJ1764
AACATCTACTTATAAAGGGGGAAATTTATGGAACAATTTGTTAACTGGCTCAGTGGAATCATTTGGAGCCCAGCACTCATTTACCTTTGCTTGGGAACAGGTCTATTCTACTCACTTGCAACTAGATTTCTTCAAGTCAGGCATATGAAGGACATCATACCACTTATGTTTAAAGGAGGAAAATCCGAAGCAGGTATTTCCTCATTTCAAGCTTTAACACTTGCCTTATCTGGACGGGTTGGTACCGGAAACATTGCCGGTGTAGCCACTGCGATTGCTTTTGGTGGTCCGGGAGCTGTATTCTGGATGTGGGCAATTGCCTTCTTAGGAGCTGGTTCTGCGTTCGTTGAAGCAGCATTAGGTCAAGTATATAAAGTAAAACAAGACGGTCAATTCCGTGGTGGTCCAGCCTATTACATAGAAAAAGGCTTAAAAATGAAATGGTATGCTGTATTATTTGCCATTGTTACTGTACTCGCAACCGGCGTTTTATTACCAGGTGTTCAGGCAAATAGTATTGCTCTGAGTGTTGAAAACGCTTTCGGTATTAGCCCGATGATTACAGGTATTATTTTAATAGTATTCCTGGCTGCCATTATTTTTGGCGGGGTAAAGCGAATTGCTCGTGCCGCGGAATTAATTGTTCCTTTTATGGCACTGGGATATATATTAGTGGCTTTAATCATTACATTTATGAATATTAGTGAATTACCGGGAGTCATCAAACTAATCTTCTCTAGTGCATTTGGTGCTAATGCGGCATTTGGAGGAATATTGGGTTCAGCAATTTCTTGGGGTGTAAAACGGGGAATTTATTCAAACGAAGCTGGTCAAGGTACAGCCCCACATGCAGCGGCAGCCGCGGAGGTTTCCCACCCTGCCAAACAAGGCATTGTTCAGGCTTTCTCGGTTTATGTTGATACCCTTTTTGTTTGCTCAGCAACAGCGTTTATGATTCTAATTACAGGAATGTACAATGTTACACCTGATGGAAAACCGGAAATTGTCAATAACCTTGGAAAAATGGAACCAGGCCCAGGTTATACACAGGCAGCAGTTGAATCTGTCTTCCCAGGATTTGGCGCTCCTTTCGTAGCCATTTCACTATTCTTCTTTGCCTTTACAACCATTATGGCTTATTACTATATGGCTGAGACCAATCTTGCGTATATTAACAAAAATAAAAAACGTATCTGGTCTGATTACCTTCTGAAAATCGCCATTTTGGGTATGGTGCTATACGGAAGTGTGAAAACTGCTGGTTTAGCATGGACATTGGGTGATATTGGTGTAGGAAGTATGGCCTGGTTAAATATTATTGCCATTCTATTGCTTACAAAACCTGCTTTAAGAGTTCTTCGAGATTATGAAGCACAATTAAAGGATGGCAAAGATCCTGTTTTTGATCCCGTGAAACTAGGAATTGAAGATGCTGATTTCTGGGAAAAAGAATACACTTATATTGAAGAAGAGAAAACAGGCTGATCTATTAAGGACTGATTGCATTTTGCATCAGTCCTTGTTATATAACACCATTTTTTATTGTGAGCTTCTTTTTAGAGGTATTGAGGGTTGCATGGACTCCTAATGGTATAGCAATATTGGGATTACAATGGCCAATCTTAAAACCTTTTATAGCAGGTTTTCCAGCTAAACGAACATAATAATTTATAACCTCATCGAGTGTTAGGGACTGATCACTTCGTGACGTACAATTGCAGAAATCTCCAATTATGATTCCCGAGGCAGCTTGGAGCTTCCCTGACAATAACAGTTGATTTAACATTCGATCGACAGCCCGCGGCTCTTCATTAATATCCTCGATTAAGAATAATTTTCCCGTGGTATCAATTTCAAATTTTGTCCCCATTGTACTGATAGCTAAGGTTAAATTGCCCCCGACGATTGGTCCTTCTGCATAACCTTCAACCACCACTTCCAATGGTGAGAGTTCCTCTGTATAAATAAACTCTTTAGGTTCAAATAATTGACTGAAACATTGTTTCGAAACTGGATGAACGGACTCCCGTCCTAAGTCGGACCCTATCATCGGCCCGTGAAAAGTACAAAGTCCTGTATGCTGGTTGATTGCTGTATGCAAAAAAGTAATATCACTATAGCCCCAAAATATTTTGGGATTGTTTTTAATAAGTCCATAATCGATCTGTGAGGCAAATCTTGCCGTACCATAGCCCCCGCGAGCACAGAAAATCCCCTTAATTTCAGGATCACGAAACATTTGATGCAAATCTTCTAATCTTTCAGCATCTGTACCTCCCAAGTAGCCATAAGATCTTCCGACGCTATTTCCCATTTTAACTTTCAGTCCCTGCTCCTTTAAAAATGCGATTCCTAGCTCTAATTTTTCAAGCTCTATTGGACCTGCAGGTGTAATAACTCCGACGAGATCTCCTCTCTGTAAACGGACCGGTTTAATTTCATCCATCTCCTCCACCCCCATCTTCTTCTTTTCTATCCTATTTATAAAAAACCAAAATATACATTTGAAACTTGTCATTTGGCGAAGACGGAGGGCTAGTTAAACTGATACCTTGATAGAACGTTTATACTTTCCTATTCACTAAAAGAAGCCTGCATTAGCAGACTTCTACTTTTTCCAGACACGCTTATTTTCAACTCTCTTTGTCAACCCAATAGCATCCAATCGCTCTAAAAATGGAATCATATATTTGCGTGAAAGATTCAGTATCTCTTTCGCCTCACCTACTTCAAATTCTGTACCTGTATGCTCTCTCAGCTTGTTCACAGCATTTTGAAAAACTGACTCAGCATAGGCAAATTGATCATCCAGCATAACGATTAAGTTTTGATCCTCTAAAAATCGTCTTAACTCTACCGTTAAATGATCTGGGATTCCTGCAGTTGCAAAGTAGTCCTTTACGTAACGAACCTTGTAGCCATCTTTTGTTAATTCCTCCAACAGGTTATCCACACGCTTGGCCCAATTTTTCGGGACATGAGGGTAAAATTCAGCCAATGATACAAATTGTTCCCTGCGGTTAAAAATATCGTTCGAGATGCCCTTCTCCACTACAAATTCTACTAATGATTTAGGAAATCTTTTTTGCATGGATTGTAACAGTTCAGCTTTATTTAACCCTATTTTCATCGGATACTTTTTATGAAAGTCCTGTATAAGATCGTATATATCTTCTTCGATGGAATCAATCATTATCTGCAGTGTAAATTCTTTTCCATTATAAAAAACAAATGACGAATCCTGTAAATGTTCAGTTAATGTTTCCTCATCAAGAGCCGTCCGTTTAATCAGTTCATGAAGCGGCAGACTTCTTGCTTCCATTAAAGCCGCAGTTATTCGCTCTTTTGGCGAACCAACCTTTTTTTTCTCAAGCTCATCAATAGTTTGGTTTCCAAAACGATATTTGTTCCCTCTAGGGTCTATCACCCAGCCGCCGCCAATGGTTTCAGTAGGACTAGGTCTTCTAATGATAAATCGATCGCCACGCTTAGTAAGAATTTCCTCTTCCAAACGAAGTTGGCATAGGATTTCACCGTTCTCTTCCTTTATTTCATTTCGGTCAAAAAAGACAATCCGCCCCATAACTTCTGCAGTCCCTATATGGAGCTTTATTGGCATCCGTTGTTTTATCAAATGCTCAAGTTCGGAAACAACACGAATAGCTACATCAATTGTTTTTGTTACGATAAAATGTTCTGATGAAACAAGGACGTCTCCCCGTTCTAAATCTTCCCTGGAGATCCCGGATAGATTTATCGCAGCTCTTTGGCCGGCAAATGCTTTTTCTGCCTGCTTATGATGGACCTGAATTTGTCTAGCTCTGACCTCTATCCCTTTTGGCATAATTTTCAAAGCCTGTCCTTCCTCAACCGTTCCCTCATAAACCGTACCACGGACTACTGTACCTTGCCCTTTCACGGTAAATACCTGATCAATCGGTAAACGGAAGGCACCCTTTGCATCACGCATTTCCAGTTCCTTTAACTTCCTGATAATCAATTCCTTTATCTCGGCTATTCCTCTTTTGGAGATACTGTCGACAAGAACAACTGGTGCTTCTTGAAAAACAGTTCCCTCAAGTTCTGTTAAAATGTCATCTTTTACTAATTCGATAAACTCTTCATCCACACGGTCCATTTTTGTGATCGCAATGATTCCGTTTTTTACACCCAAAAATTTCAAAATATCAAGATGTTCCTTCGTTTGTGGCATAACTCCTTCATCCGCTGCAACAACAAGCACAACTAGATCGATTCCGGCAACACCGGCTATCATTTGTCTGATAAAACGTTCATGTCCGGGTACATCTATCACAGATATTTGTATTTCGTCATCTTCATATAATGGTGCAAATCCTAGTTCAATTGAAATCTGACGTTCTTTTTCTTCCTTTAAGCGGTCCGTATCTACATTAGTTAATGCTTTGGTCAACGACGTTTTTCCATGATCAATATGACCTGCCATCCCAATGGTAAAATATCTTTTTTCCAAGCTAGCCACCTTCTTTAACGGTCTTCCTTTCTACTGTAGCCTTCTTGGAGATAATGTTCAAGAGGACTGTTAGTTTTTCACGATTCCTCCACATTCACATCGTCCATCGTTTTTAAGAGTATGCTATGGTTAATTAAGAATACATAAAAAAGGGACGAGAACAATGAAAAAATATTTATTGCCATTTATGACAATTATTATTTTACTAGCTGCGTGCCAAAATCAGGAGCCTAAAGCAAGTTCCTCAAAAAAAACGTGCAAAACCATTACTCAAACGGAAACGAAAACTCCCAGCAACTTTCCGTACCCAAACCTTTTAGCTGAAAATAATCAATCCTATTCCCTATTGGTTGTTGGAAATCAAAATGAGCAAACTCCGATTGAGAAAAATGAAAAGGTTACTTCACAAGTCAAAAATATTTTAAGTTTACCAGAAAGGGAAATGGTTACAAATGTCTATCCAAAACTCGAAATTCAAAAAGAGGCAGCTTATATTCTTTTTAGTCAGACAGGGATCGTACATCAATCTGCCACAATAGAAGATCTCATTGAATATTTGAGCAAAAACCCTATAAAGTAGCGGCCAGAATAATTTCTGGCTTTTACTTTTACTATGTAAAGTTGATAAAGGAATCAAAGGACTTAAATACTTGAAGCTAGATTTTTAATTTATTGACAAGCAATTTAATTGTAGTGCCCTGAATAAGCAAAGAGAACAATACATTGGCAAACGTCATCGCCAAAATTAAATCTTTCCCGGTAAAATCAGGAGAAATGGATAAAATGAGGGCAATGGATAAAGAGCCCTTTAATCCTCCCCAACCAATGACAGCTTTCCAAGATAACGGGACTGATTGATCGAATGACAGGCTTACAAAAACAGCTATAATCCGTGAAATGACCACAATGGCAATACTCCCCAAAACAACTGACCATTTTCCTTCAAGGCCAATTCTTGCTGCTTCTAAACCTACCATGAAAAAAATCATAGCATTAGCCAGAAATGAAATAGTCTCCCAAAAAGAATCCATTTCACGCAGAGTTTTCTCCGACATCCCTATTTTCTTTCCGTAATTGCCAAAGATGAGGCCCGCGACAACGACTGAAATGACCCCTGAGAAATGAAAGTTCTCAGCAATTCCAAAAGCACTATAAAAGAGAACAATGGATAATCCTATTTCAACTAAATGTTGATCAATATGTCGAGTAATCCGAGAAGCTAAAAAGCCGAACATAGCACCAACCAGTATTCCGCCAAGAACAACCTTAAAAAATTCAGCAGAAGCTTCTAAAACCCCAGCGGATGTCAACGCCGTGGTAACAAGGGCAATCTTAAATAAGACAACCGCCACTCCATCATTCCCTAAACTCTCTCCTTCAACCATGATGGACAATTTTTTGTTTAATTTCATTGATTTAAATATGGTCAAAACAGAGATAGGGTCTGTGGCGGACATGACGGCCCCAAAAATAAGTGCCAATTGAAAGGGTAATTTCAAAACAAAATATGAGACTGTTGAAACCAATAAAAAAGTAAGAAATGTTCCTAATAAGGACAACAATAAAATGGGTTTTCTATTTTCTTTCAATTCATTAAAAGGCAGCTTCAGTGTGGCATCTCCTAATAATGCAGATAAAAAGATGGTTATAATTGCTGTTTGAAAGACAATATCATTTGTTGCGTAATGTTTTACCTCTTCCAAAACTGGAATATTAAGCAAACCTATAAGCAGCCCTGTAATAACAAGCAATGTCGGGTATGGCTGATTTATTTTTTCAGCAATAAAAGCAACTCCAACAGCAATTCCAAGTAGAATGATCCAAACCTCAATCATCATATTAATGTCCCTTCTAAATTAAGTTTTCCTTGCTATCCTTAATCTTTGCTTATAAACCAACTTAAATTCAAAAAGAGCCTGTTTCCATGGGGATGATATTCCCTTTTGTGACAGACTCCTCCGAATTAATTTCTTATTCAATTATTTTTAATGAAGGATGTATTTATAGTGGTAACTTTGATTAAAATCTGCAATAATATAAATTATAAAGTTGCACAAGGGCAAAAAAAATAGCCTTGTTTAAAAAAATCGAATTAGGTAAACATTTTTATTTCGACTCATTAAGGAGAGAAATTAAATGAGTGAGTTAGGGAGAGAAATTTCTATTAAGAATAAAAAAGTGCTAACAGCTGCTAATGAAGCAGTAAGTGGAAAGCGAAAAGGTTTATTTGCCTTACTTCCTTTCCTTGGCCCTGCTTTCATTGCATCCATTGCTTATGTGGACCCCGGTAATTATGCAACAAACATTTCTGGTGGAGCACAATTTGGATATAAATTGCTTTGGGTAATAGTGATCGCCAATTTAATGGGGATTCTATTCCAAAATATGTCCGCTAAATTAGGAATTGCTACAGGCAAAAACTTGCCTGAACTCTGTAAAGAGCACTTCCCTAAATGGATGAATATGGTCATGTGGATTTTCTCGGAGCTTGCTGCAATGGCTACTGATTTAGCCGAATTTTTGGGAGCTACCCTGGCACTGAATTTGTTGTTTAACATTCCCATGATGATAGCTGTTATTATTACTGGAATTGTAACATATGCGATTTTGATGATGGAACGTTTTGGGTTTCGTCCATTAGAAAAGTTTATTACAGCCTTTGCCATTTCAATAGGGTTATGTTATTTGGTTGAAATGTTATTATCACATCCCTCTTTATCGAAGATCGCGTATCATAGTGTCACACCGTGGATAGGGGGTACCTCTAGTATTATGTTAGCCGTGGGGGTAATTGGAGCAACAGTAATGCCACATGCCATTTATCTGCACTCAAGTTTAACTCAAAAGAGAGTTGTTCCCGTTAATGACCAACAAAAGTTACGCATTCAAAAATTCAGTACCATTGAAATTTTTATCGCGATGGGGTTGGCTGGACTTGTAAATTTAGCCATGATGGCAATGTCCGCCGCTGTCTTTTTTGAATCAGGGAATACAGTCATAGCGAGTATTGAAACAGCCTATCAAACGTTAACTCCTTTACTAGGTCCAGCAGCTGCATCTGTCTTCCTAGTATCCTTATTAGCATCTGGAATATCAAGCTCTACTGTTGGAACTATGGCGGGCCAAGTAATTATGCAAGGTTTCGTGGGGTTTTCAATCCCTTTGTGGCTTCGTAGAATGATTACAATGTTTCCAGCTTTTATTGTCGTTTTTCTTCATTTAGATCCAACCCATACACTCGTTATAAGCCAGGTGGTCTTAAGTATTGTGCTTCCGTTCCCAATAGTAGCGCTTATCTACTTCACCAGGAGAAAAGATATTATGGGGGTATTAGTGAATAAACAGTTAACCACAATCTTTTCTATTTTATGTGCTGCAATTGTCCTTATTTTGAATATCGTGTTGATTCTCCAAACGATTGCATAATGAATAAAAAGAACCCACAGCGGTCAGCTGTGGGTTCTTTTTTCAAAAATACTTATAAAAAAACCAGGAGCAACTTCCATATCACTAGTCCATTTAAAACCGTTTTTTAAATAAAGCCTTATGGCAGGAAAATTATCCCTACCTGTCGACACTTTAAATACTGATATTTCATTGTTATTTTCTTCTAGGTTGATCAGCAGCTTTTGGGCAATTCCTTTCCTGAAATGGTTCGGATCCACGATCAACCTGCAAATGGTCAGTTCCTGACCGACCATTGTATATGACAAGGCTCCCACCAGTTCATCCTCGTCAAAGAAACCTATGAATTGCTCTCCACTATCCACTAAATCCTTGATGGTTTCCTTCAATGGAGGAATATCATAAAAATCAATTAATTTTGCCTCTATCAAATAAGAGGATCTCTGTAAGGAAAAAAGACGTTGTAACAAGTTGCCATTCTGTAGATTAATTTTCTGGATCATTTTTCTTCCCCCCAAAAAAATTCTTGTATAGAATGATTCTATAC
>NZ_JBALNY010000114.1:0-242 GCF_036962145.1 Bacillus sp. JJ1764
GCATTTCCCGCCCACCCTGTCATTCTTTTCAAATAGAGTGATGTGACGATATCCCTTTTTTTTCAATTGAAATGCAGCAGCAACACCCGAAATTCCTGCACCGATGATTGCTATCTTATCATTTTTCAACGTTATCTCTCCTTGTATACAACCAGAGCGGCAAAGGTTCCTCCTGATTTATTGACTCTAATACTACTTCCGACGGTGTTTTCCCCTGATTAGGACCATCCGGTATTCCTTTG
>NZ_JBALNY010000114.1:283-10384 GCF_036962145.1 Bacillus sp. JJ1764
ACATATTCATTTATTTGTATTTCCAACTGCTCAAATGATTCCACCGAACGGTCCCGTAATACATGTTCGTAAAAGTCACTGGCTAATAAAGAACAAAACGTATGTAATGGATGAAAAATCTCTTGATCTTCTAATAATAGACTTATATGTTGAATATTGTTTTTCTGTAAAAAATCAGTATATATATGTTTACCTCGTGTCCAGTTTGTACAAAACTCAAGGTTTTTGCTAGTTACTAAATTCTCAATTGAAAAGTGGAATGTTCTCATCAAAGGGATAATTTTTACTTGCATAAATTCCATAACATGAATTGCTTTTTTTCTCTGATATAATTTGACTATCGCCAATCCTGAATAGACATCATAAATCACATATTGGTAAACCTTACCGATATTAGGGAAATGACCCATATAAAAGATTCCTTGTAAACATAAATAACCCGGATGTGCATGTTCGGGGTTCTTCATTTTAAAATCTACAGGTTTTTGGATATGTTTATCTTTGGAGATTTCTAGACTTCCTTTAACCTGACGTTTCTTTTCTCTCTGTTGTTTGGCGTATGCTTCTCGCTGCTCTCTCCTGTTTAATTCTTTTCTCTTAAGCACATTGTAAATACCTGAATCACTTACATCTATGCCCTCTTCCTCAAGCTCATAGTGGATCCGTTTTGGACCGTCTTCTGGATGTTTTACTATATACTCCAATATGTACTTTTCTGTTTTTCTATCTACTTTATTCGGCATTACCGGTTTTCTCTCTTTGCTGGCCAGGCCATCCATCCCATTCTGCTTGTATGCCCGGTACCAACGGTAATAGATGGTCCTTGAAATGCCATATGTTTTACAGGTCTCCGAAATGTTATTACTGGCAATTCCCTGCAAGATGATTTGATACTTTTGGTTTTCGTTCATCACGCTCTCTCCTCGTCCCCTACATTTCCCATACCTTATATCAAAAGGTAACACGTCCTATATGTTTATTAAATAAACTGCAGAGAAAATTGCTATATTTTTCAAAAAGCAAACTTTTCCCTATCATCTGTACCAGTTCTTGGAACTACCTCAAATATCTTTTTTCATAAAAGAATTATAATAGTAAGATAGCAAATCTTATGCTTAAATTGAAAACCGCTTGAGCGAAAAAATAGTTAATCAAATAAAGAGAGTTGGTTATTATCCCTTCAATTTATAACCATATTTAATAGAATTCTGGAAAAATACTACATTGAATTTGGAAGTTTTCATACATTGCCATAATAAAATAATTTGCTACATTATATCGGTGGAATTTTTATTTTTTTTTGAGGGGGATATGTATGGGGATATTAGGAAATTTCGTGAATCAAACCAATACGATACTTTGGTCCTATGTTCTAATTGTATTATTAATAGGATCCGGCCTATACTTTACATTTAGAACGAAGTTTGTCCAATTCAGGATGATTGGTGAAATGTTTCGACTAATGGGTGAAGGGGCAACTGGAGACAACAAGGGAGTCTCATCCTTCCAAGCATTCTGTATTAGTACGGCATCTCGCGTCGGGACAGGCAACCTTGCAGGCGTAGCGATTGCTATCACAACAGGCGGTCCCGGAGCTGTATTTTGGATGTGGTTAATCGCAATGATTGGATCTGCATCTGCATTTGTAGAAGCAACACTTGCCCAAATCTATAAGGTGAAAAACGGCGACACGTTCCGTGGCGGCCCCGCTTATTACATGGAAAAAGCATTAAATGCCCGTTGGATGGGTGTTACTTTCGCCGTTCTGATTTCGATAACCTTTGGACTTGCGTTTAACTCCGTTCAGGCTAATACGATTACAAGCTCACTTAATAATTCCTTTGGTTTGAATAAAGGCCTTATTGCTATTATTTTATCCATTATTACAGCTATTATCATTTTTGGCGGACTGAAACGGATTGCCAAGGTCGCAGAGTGGATGGTTCCAGTTATGGCTGGGGCTTATATTCTGATCGCTTTATATATTATGGTAACAAATTTCACGGCATTACCTGGTGTTTTTTCGTTAATTTTTACAAGCGCTTTTGGTCTTAAAGAAGTAGCAGGCGGTGCCCTCGGTGCCGCCATGATGAACGGAATCAAGCGCGGCCTATTTTCAAACGAAGCGGGTATGGGTAGTGCTCCAAATGCCGCTGCAACGGCGGAAGTTACCCATCCCGTTAAACAGGGATTAATTCAGGCTCTCGGTGTATTTTTTGATACTTTAGTAGTCTGCAGTTCAACAGCGTTTATTATATTAATATAAGGTCTTTATACCTCTAAAGAGGGTAATGGTATTGTCTTAACGCAAAAAGCTCTTGAAGGGTCTCTAGGATCATGGGCGGGAATTTTCCTAGCCTTCATTGTTTTCCTATTTGCTTTTAGTTCTGTCGTAGGAAATTACTATTATGGTGAATCTAATATTGAATTTATTAAAAACAACAAACTTGTACTAAACCTTTATCGCTTGGCTGTTGTTGGCATGGTTGCCTTTGGTTCTCTTGCAGAGCTTAACTTTGTTTGGAGCTTGGCGGATTTATTCATGGGATTAATGGCAATTATTAACCTGATCGCTATTATTCTATTAGGCAAAATTGCCTTTAATGCCCTTTCCGATTACAATAAACAAAAAGCAAACAATCAAAACCCAGTTTTCTACACCTCAAACATACCAGGTCTAAGAAACGTAGAAGCATGGGAGGATGCTCCGGAACAGGCAAAACAAAAACTAGGCTGATCCTCTGAAATTATAAAAAGGAAACCAATGCAAATCAAAATTGGTTTCCTTTTTTATTCATGTGTTTAAGAAAGATTATTACTATGGACAAGACTGTTTAAGTCTGCAACCATTCGGCGGCACTGAATATAATCCTTTTCTCGTCGTTCTTCAACCCTCATTCGTACTAAGTGGTTTCTTTTGTACTCTTCGTAACCTACACCATGTACTCTCCACATCGCTTTTTCCATTTCGCTCGTGTAACTTAACGGTAAATGTTTGATAATAAACATTCCTTTCAGTTTTTTTCCATTGACGTGGTTATCTTCAAGATGGTTTTCATCTTAACATTAACTCCAAAATCACACAAAGCTGCATAAATGGGAAATTCCTCAGTATCAAGTAATGTCATCCATTCTCATGAAAATAACTCTTACATCCTTGTAATTCTTCCCTTATCCTCCCAAAAAGTGTATGTCCTATACTTTCGTTTAAGTTTCTATAAAGAAAACAAACACATAGATATACCGTAAAATGGGGATGATAATGGAAACATTTTGTTAATGGAGTAAAAAAATGAAATCCATTTCCCTTATTTTAAAGAAGTTAATGAAAAAGGATGTACAACCTACTGCTCCAAATCAGGGCGCTACATCATTTAAAGCTGTCTTCCAATCCATCGATGAAAATATTTCCTTTTTTAAAGATACATTTTCTGAATCAGCCGATTTAATGATTAAGGATGTAGAAATACGAAATATTCAGGGAACTTTAGTTTATTTAGATACGATGGCAGATCAGGATAAAATTCAAAGTGAAATTGTTAAACCTATGAGGGACAAGGAGAGTCTCCTGTTCGAGAACCTGCTTCCTTCTAACTTTGTTCAATCCACTAATCTAATTGAAGGACAAGAAAAACTGTTAAATGGGTTCTGTATTATGTTCTTGGATGGTGTAAAAGAATTCTACATGATGGAAGTAGGTCTCTCAAAAGACAGGAGTATTATTGAACCTAGTAATGAACAAGTCATTCAGGGATCTCATGAAGGTTTTATTGAAAATCTTTCAATCAATCTTCATTTAATTAGGAAATCGTGTAGAACAGCCAACCTTACTATGGAACAGATAACAGTTGGTGATCATATTCAAACCAAACTAGCCATGGTTTATATGAAAGACTTAGCCAATAAAGATATAATCAACGAATTCAAATATAGGGTTAATCATATATCAATGGATTATATCCCCAGCACGGGAATTCTTCAGGAATTGATCGAAGATTCAACATGGTCCCCTTTTCCTCAGATTCTAAATACTGAAAGAGTCGATCGTGTGGTCAATCATTTGAATGAAGGAAGAGTGGCCGTTTTGATGGAAGGATACCCTGCCTGTTTGATCATTCCTGTCACTTTTTTTGCGTTCTTTCAATCACCAGACGATTATAATTCACGCTGGATGATCGGAACCTTTATCCGCTCATTGCGCCTCTTAAGTATTACCATTGCGGTAAATTTACCCGCTATTTATATTGCTGTTATTGGTTTTCACTTTGAAGTATTGCCGGATGAATTAGTTCTCCCAGTCGTTAGTTCTATTAAAAATATACCCTTTCCCCCTTTAATTGAAGCACTTGTCATGGAGTTGACAATTGAAATGATCCGTGAAGCCGGGGTCCGCCTTCCTTCGAGGATTGGTCAAACGATCGGCATTGTAGGAGGTTTAGTTATTGGGGATGCGGTTGTCCGCGCAGGTCTCATTTCCAATACCATGATTGTGGTCGTGGCGATTACGGCAATTGCCGCCTACAGCATTCCGGCGACTGAAATGAGTGATGCTGTACGATTTTTGCGTTTTCCCCATATGATTTTGGCTTCAACTTTCGGATTTGTAGGTATTAGCTTTGGGTTTATGTTTACTTTAGCCCATTTATGCAGGTTAGAATCATTTGGTGCTGCTTACTTTGCACCATGGGCTCCCTTTCGATTAAAAGACATAAAGGATACCTTGATCCGTTTGCCACTTTGGAAATTTAATACACGTCCACTCGATTCAAAACCAAACATCCTAAAAAAGCAATCTTTGGCTAGAGGCTGGGAACGAAATGACAATAAGCAAAAATAAAATTACAAAGAAACAGCTCATCTTTTTGATTATCCAGGCCCAAATTGGTGTAGGAATCTTATCGTTGCCCCATGATGTGGCTTTAGTAGCCAAACAAGATGGCTGGATGGGTACCATAATAGCAGGGGGCATCTCACAGGCAATCATATTTGCCTTTTGGGGATTAAGTACAAGATTTCCAACTCTATCTTTGTATGAGATTCTCCCAAAAATACTAGGGAAAATAGTCGGCAAACTGCTCATTCTCAGTTATGCACTCTATTTTATGATCACAGGGAGTTTAGTTTTAGCCAGATTTAGTGATATCTTGGATAAATGGATTTTACCACGTACCCCTAATTGGATAACCATGGTGTTAATTCTCATTACCTGCATTTACATCGTTAGTGCAGGTTTAACTAGTATAGCTAGATTTTATATGCTGGTGTCTCCCATTCTGTTTGTATTAGTAGTGTTGATTGGGTATGCGATGAAGGATGCGAACTTCCTGTATATCCTTCCAGTTGGAAATCATAGCATCTTTACAATCTTGAAAGCTTCAAAAGAGGCTGCTTTCTCTATGCTAGGCTTTGAACTGTTTCTTTTTATTCACTCCCATGTACAAGCTACTGGAAAGGAAAAGCTGATTGCCATCACTACAGCAAACATTTTTGTTACCTTCTATTATACCTTTTTAGTGTTTGCAGCCCTTGTCTATTTTGAACCCAATATCGACATAGGACTGACTCCGGAGCCATTATTGTATATGATTAAAGCCTATTCATTTCAGGTTCTTGAAAGGACGGATTTATTTTTTAGAAAAAAAAACCACAAACGCTTTCTGCCTTTTGTTGCAGTTGCTTATTTAATTTTGGCAGTTATACCTGATCAAGGAAGAGATTTTGAAAATTTCAATCACATTCTTGGCCCGACTCACTATATTTTTATCGGTATCATCCCTACTTTTCTGCTGATTCTCTCGTGGATGTTATCAAAAAAAGAAGTGGTGAATAAGCTGTGAAAAATCAAAAGCCTTTCCTTTTACTCTTATGTTTGTTACTGACTGGATGCTGGGATCAGCATTTAATGAAAAATGCTGTGTTGGTTCAGATGTTAAGTTATGATGTAGCTAAAACCGGCCAAATGCAATTAGGGATATCCATTCCAATCATTGAAGAGGCCTCTAATGGACCGCAAGCGAGGATAAAAAGTGAAACATTATCAGCAATAGGTCATACGCCAAGGGATTGTCGACTTAAAATCGATCGAGAAACATCCGGAATATTAGATTCTTCTAAAAATAAACTGATTATGTTTGGAGAGCGGATGGCAGCTAAAGGTATTTATCCACCGTTAGATGTTGTTTGGAGAGATCCACGAAATTCATTGGGTGCGACACTTGGAGTTGTGGAGGGTGAAGCGATAAATCTGCTTAACATTACCCCAAAACATGAGCCAAACGTTAGCGAATATATACAAAACGCTCTTACCAGTGCAGAAGAAAACTCGGTCATTCCAACTGAAACGATTCAAACTCTAGCCTCTGAAATGCTTGATCCGGGAGAGGATATCGTCCTTCCTTATATTAAAATAAATAAAAGGAAAAGTGCCGTAGTGGTCGGCCTAGCCCTAATGGATGAAAAAAAATTGGCAGGTAGTTTATCACCAAAAGATTCAGGCCTCCTTCTTTTAATGGATAACAAAAAAGGGAAATACGCACGATTTACCAAACGAGTGAATACAGCAGAGCAACGGGATTTAATGAATTACCTATCCTTCAATGTCCAAAATATGAAAAGAAAATTAAAAGTTCATGTAAAGAATGACAAGGTTTCAGTTCAATTATTCTTACATCTAAAAGTAAACGTAGAAGAATATCCTAAAGGGGATGTACCAAACGATTTAGAACGTTTAAATAAGGCATTAACAAAGGAACTTACACAAGACGGTAAAAGGATCATAACCAAATTACAGCAAGCTAATTGTGATGTATTTGGGATTGGAAGAAGATTAATCGCGTTTCACCCCAACACTTGGGAAAAACTAGATAAGAAGAATTATTTTAAAGACATAACGTTTCATACCCATGTAAAAGTTGAAATCATCAAACAAGGGATTGTCTTTTAGAGCTCGTGTGAGCAATCATCAATTATTGGAGTGAGGGAAATTTAATTTAGCCTTACTGTTTTAAACAGTTGGGCTAATATTCTTATGTTCAAAAATCAGCCTATTTACTTACATTGGTTATTTTTGAATACTGGTAAGAATTATTGTCACCGCTAAATTTCACTTATGGGAATATTACGACTATTAGTCATCTATAAGCCTTTACAGATAACAACGATTATCAATGAGGTGGAAATATTGGAACTATCCACACTTCTCTGTCTATTTGGGATCTGTTTAAGAAATTTCCTTTCTGCTGGTAAAACAAAAAAACAGCTGACTCAACAGCTGCCCTTTTCGCCTGAAAAATTGTCCTTTTTTCTTTCGGTTATCCATTCTTTGATATATTGAAAACTATATAAAAGGAAGACTAAGACTGTGAAAACGTACATTAATTGTAGTTTCGTCATTCTTACTAAAGATGCTATTCCAAATTTCTTTAGGTAATACACTACTACATAAGTAAAAAATGAATCAAATATTAAATTCAAACCCAAATATCTGAAAAACTTCCCATAAGTCCATTTTAATATCCATAATGAACCCACAAAGAACGGTCCAAACATAAAAGGTATTACACCAGATAGTCTAGGATTAAGTTTCTCATACCACCACCACCATCTTCTTTTTTTTGCGATGAAATTAGTAATCCTAACTAATGATGCTATAAATAAACCAGCTGGTAAGAATCGTTTAAAAGAAGCCTTTCCCATTAAAGGAATTGTTAGCCAAGGTAATACCATCAGAGCTAGTAAATATACTTTTGAGAATTTTAGATGTTTCATCCATCCACCCCCGACAAAATCCATTAAGGGTAATATCTCCCCAAAACAGGAATAATATAACTCAGCTCAGTACTTGTATAGGTGCGTATTATGGGATATGAGGAAACGAAAATGATATCCTTCCTTGAGATTTGTAATTATGAGTGTTTATTACCTTGTCTACTACTATTTGATTTTCTTAAGAACTTCTTCAATATGCTCAATTCCTACTTTTGTTACTGCTTCATAAATTTCACCTTGGCCGATTTCAACCACAGGTACATGCCTTATACCATACTTCACTTCTAAAATATCCCTACGTTCATCATGTTTGGTTACATCTATTGTAGCATATTCGATTCCTTGTTCTTGCAAATAGTTTTTAACCTCACCACAATAGTGGCAGCCCTCTTTTGACCAAACTACAACAGATAACAAATTACTCATCATCTATCCCTCCTCAATGGGTTATTATCTTTTTAACATACCGGTTTTCTGAAAATGGGATTCCCAGGTTCCCACGCAATGTATCTGCTTCGTATTCAGTTCTAAAAAGTCCCCGTTTTTGTAGAATCGGCACAACATAGTCGACAAATTCATTCAATCCTTTAGGGACGGCAGAGCCAACAATAAATCCATCTGCCCCTTTCAGTTCAAACCATTCTTGTATTAAGTCCGCTACTTTTTCAGGTGTTCCGATGAATGGGGTTCTCGGTGTTGTCTCAGTTAATGCCACTTGTCGCAATGTTAAATTTTGTTCCCTTGCTTCCCGTTTGATCCGATCTGTATGGCTTTGGAAGCTATTTTGACCTAAGTCTCCCAATTCCGGAAATGGATCATCTAGAGGATATTGTGAGAAATCGTGATGTTCAAAATATCTCCCTAGGTAATCAAGTGCCTTATCAATGGATACCAGATTGGCGATTTCTTGGTATTTCCTTTCTGCATCCTTTTCCGTAGAGCCGATAATAGGTGCAATCCCCGGTAAAATGACAAGTTCACCTGGGTTTCGGCCAAATTCCTTTGCCCTTTGTTTCACATCGCTATAAAAGGCTTGTGCGTCTTCTAATGTTGAATGGCCGGTAAAAATGGCTTCAGCTTCTTTTGCCGCAAGGTTTTTCCCTGCTTCCGAGGAACCAGCTTGAAAAATAACCGGACGACCTTGTTTAGATCTGCCGATATTAAGCGGTCCCTCTACAGAGAAAAACACCCCCTTATGATTTAATGGATGCATTTTATCCGGATCAAAGAAAACACCCGTTCCCTTATCTCGTATAAAAGCATCATCCTCCCAAGAATCCCATAGCCCTTTTGCTACCTCAAGGTATTCAGTAGCGATTTGATACCTTTTAGCATGATTAGGATGTTCCTCAATCGTTTTGCTAAAGTTCAGAGCAGTTTTCTCCAATGGAGAAGTAACGACATTCCAACCAGCTCGGCCATGGCTGATGTGATCAAGCGACGCCAATTGGCGTGATACATTAAACGGCTCACTATAGGAAGTCGAGACAGTTCCCACAAGTCCAATATTTGAAGTAACGGCAGCAAGGGCAGACAAAATGGTAAGTGGTTCAAATCGATTTAAAAAATGGGGAATGGACTTTTCGTTAATATGCAACCCATCCGCAATAAAGACTAAGTCGAATTTCCCTTCTTCAGCCTTTTTAGCCTGATTGGTATAGAATTCCAAACTGACACTTGCATCTGCCTGAATATCAGGATGCCTCCACCCGGCAATATTTCCACCAACCCCATGAATAATAGCGCCTAATTTCAGTTTTTTTTGAGTCGACATCAATACCCCTCCTTGTTTAATTGATTTTTTTAAGTTTATCATCCAAAATGTTTCGGAAGATCCTTTTGAAATGCGCTTATGTCCTCCCAATCTCCACTGAATATTGGGATCCGATAATAACCGACCCGTTCATACAAAGCAATTGCTTCAGGTTGTCTTGGACCAGTTTGCAATTTAATTTCCGTGTATCCAAATTGAATAGCCAGTCGTTCTAGCTCTGCCAAAATGGCTTTGGCTACTCCTTTATTACGGAATCCCGGGGCTGTATACATTCTTTTCACCTCAACCGAATGTTCTGAAAGAGGACGGATTGCACCACACCCAACTGGCTGCCCTTCAATCCTGGCAACCACAAATGCCGCCCTTGGCACCTCCACATCTTCAAACATAAAGCCCGCACTTCCATCTGAAACTTCATAGAGTTCTGCGAGTTCTTTACTCAGTTGTTCAATCAACTGTTGTGATTCAGGATGACGCACGTCTTCTGCACTTGCTTTAATTTCGGTAAAAGTAGTCATAAATGAATCTCCTTCTCCAATATTTAATATTAAAATTCTACT
>NZ_JBALNY010000114.1:10405-15228 GCF_036962145.1 Bacillus sp. JJ1764
CCCTGCTCATACGCCTTAAAAATTGCTTTGTTCTCTCCTCTTTTGGCGCTTCAAAAATCAAACGGGGATCCCCTTCTTCGACAATTAGACCTTGTTCCATAAAAATCACATGATTTGAAACATCCCGGGCAAATCCGATTTCATGTGTTACTACAATCATCGTAACCCCCTCCTTTGCGATGGTTCGGATTACCTCAAGCACCTCACCAACAAGCTCAGGATCTAGTGCGGATGTCGGTTCATCAAATAGGATGACTTCAGGATTCAGGGCCAGTGCCCTTGCAATTCCAACCCTTTGCTGCTGGCCGCCAGATAACTGACTTGGATAGAAATCCAGCTTCTCCTCCAGTCCAACCTTTTTCAAAACCTCAATACTTTTGATTCGTGCCTGTTGTTTAGGCTGTTTGTGAACAAATACAAGACCTTCCATTACATTTTCCAGAACGGTCTTATGTTTGAACAAATTATAATGTTGAAACACCATGGCTGTTTTCTTTCGCAGCTGATGGATTTTTTTCTCTTCGGCTTCAGCATAGTCCATTTCAAACTCACCGATTCTAACCTTACCGGAATTTGGCTTTTCTAAATAATTTAAGCAGCGCAGTAATGTGGTTTTTCCAGATCCGCTAGGGCCAAGGATCACAACCACTTCACCTTTATTTATGGTTAAACTGATATCCCGCAAAACCTCCAGTTCACCAAATGATTTCGAGATATTCTTAAGCTCAATCATGCGACACCTCCCCTTGTAAATCGGTTAATCCGAGCTTCAAATAGCCCACTAATCCGCTCAATTAAAATTGTCAAACCCCAATAGATTACGGCTGCTGCTATATAGGATTCGAAAAATTTCCAATTACTTGAAGCAACGATCTGTGCTTTTGCATTAATATCCACTACAGACAAGGCAAATACCAAGGTCGTTCCATGAAGCATCCCAATCAAAAGGTTCGAAAGATTTGGTACGCTCGCAGCTAAAGCTTGTGGAAAAACAATTCGTATTAAGGCTTTAGGAGTAGTCATACCAATGGAATAGGCTGCCTCCAGTTGCCCTTTATCCACCGCTAACAGACCTGAACGAATAACTTCAGAAAGGTATGCCCCTGCAGTGATCGATAAGGATAAGAATGCAAAATCTATCAACGGTATGATTGAAGAAGTAAATGTCCAGCCAAAAAAAGGAACTAACACATCAATGATCGTAGTGATGCCAAAATAGATTAGTAATAGATGTGTAAGCATCGGCGTCCCTCGAATAAACACGACATAGATTTTTGCAATTGTGCCTAAAACGGGGATCTCAAAGAACCGAACCAAAGCTACGATCGTTCCGATTATAAAACCTACAAAAACAGAAACGGCAGTTAATACTAAGGTAACAGGCAGTGCCGAAAACAAACTGAAAAATGCTGTCACGATAAAACCAGGATCAAGTTTCATAACCGTGAACCTCCCTTCTGCAGCTTAAATTTAGGCTGAATTAAATCAACTAACAGTCTCTTTCTTCCAAACTGTTTCTTACCCCATTCACTCCCCGTTTCATACTTCAGTAATCGCCTTTCAGCCATTGCAAAAATTTTCTCTAACACGAGGCTGATAACGAGATAGATCAGAGCAAGTGCAATATAGGTTTCAATAAAGTGTTGCGTGACTTGAGCCAAAGTTTGGGCTTTACCAGTGACTTCTACAACTCCCAGGGTGAAGGCCAAAGAAGTGTCCTTCAAATTAGCAATCACAAGATTGGCGAAAACAGGAACCGCAATCGCTAATGCCTGAGGAATGACAACCCTTCTAAAGGCCTGGTACCCTGTCATTCCAACGGAGTATGCTGCTTCAACCTGCCCTCGATCAACGGATAGAACCGCGGTACGAATTGCTTCTGATAGAAAAGCTCCACTGTTAAGTGCATAAGTTAATATAACAAACGCTAAAACAGGTGCTTTGGAGACATCAATATCGACCAACAATAAAATTTGAGGAAGTCCATAATAGATTAAAAAAAGCTGTATTAAAATGGGCGTTCCGCGAAAAAATGAAATGTATACCTCAGAAAATCTTTTTAGAATCGGGACTTTATATAATCTTGGAAGAGCCGTAGCCATTCCAAAAACCAATCCAATAAGCATCGACAAAACTACGATGGTCAAGGTTGTATTTAAACACGCCAATAATTTGGGAATGTGCATAAACACATACGCTATATCAAATTTATTTCCCAATTTCTATTCTCCCTTTCAGATATCGGCTAACTTACTTTGTTGTGCCCAAATTTTTGGTATAGTCCTCTCCCAGCCATTTCTCGCTTAGTTTAGATAAGGTTCCATCAGCTGTAATTTGTTTTAAGGCCTGATCAACCTGATCCGCGAGTTGTTGCTCCTTAGGGTCATTCTTCCTAAAAACGAAATAGACACCGTTACTTGCAAGTGGTTCCCCCACAATTTTCAACTTCCCCTGAGGATCAATTAAGGAAAGTGAAAAATCTGCACCAAGTGTCGCATCCACACGACCCGTAGTGATTTGGCTGACAGTATCATTCGAAGCCCCGTTTGTATAAACAATTTGAATGGCATTGTTATGGGTTTTGTTATAGTTTTCTAGTAGAGTTGCTTCAGCTGATGTGGCAGAAGTTAATACTTTTTTACCCTTTAAATCATCAAGAGAATGAAAGGGCTGTTTATTTGTTTTAGAAACAATAATATAAGTTTTCCAAAAAGCATATGGAACTTTATTAAATAGGTATTTTTCAGAGCGATCTTTGTTTTTCTCCATTTCATTTGCAACCAAATCTATTTTATTTGTCTCTAAACTAAGAAGTAAGTTTGCGAAGTCCATTGTTTGGAAGTTGAACTGATAACCAGGTAGACGCGCATCAATTTCCTTGACTAATTGAATATCAAATCCGTTTAGTTTTCCGTTTGAATCCAAATAAGTTACTTGGGGGAAAGTACCACTTGTTCCTATCACAATTTGCTGAACCTTTTTGGAACTTTTGGTTTTACTAGCCTCAGAACTTGCATTACCTGTTGAAGATAAACTGCAGCCGCTGAAAATCAATAAACCAATAAGTACAAAACTAGCAATAAATGTTTTCTTCATTTTTAATTCTCCTCCAAATATGACTGTTTTTTTGTTTTCTTGCTATCTATGAAAATTTTTGATGATCATTTATATTGGTCATCTTGAAATAGGTAATTCCGACATTGCCTCACTTAATAAAACATATGACTTCAGGCGATCTTCGAAATTCTCAATTGGTGTAATAATAATCATCTCATCCAGATCAAACACATTTTGAATTTTTTGCAATTTTTCTCTTATCGTTTTTTTCGATCCAGCCAGAATGCTTGCCTCTTGGATTTCAATACGATAGTTTTCGTTTGCTTGTTTACCAAATAACTCTGCTTGTTCCAAGCTTCCAAGCGTTACAGTCTTTCCACGTTCAAGATGAACCTTGAAAATTTTTGAATTGGTCACAAGTTGCTTTGCCTCCTCATCGGTATCAGCAACAATCACGGAAAGAGCCAAAATAAAAGAGATGGGCTCTGTCTTTTTTCTCTCTTGCAGACGACTAAATACTTCAAATGCTTCTTCCAGTACTGTTTCATTGTTATTAATGAATTGGGCAAAGACAAAAGAGTACCCTAATTCACCTGCCAATTTTGCACTCGTTACACTTGCGCCCAATAAGAATAGCTCCGGAGGTTCTGGTGAAACCGGCTCTGCTCTCAATCCGTAAAAAGGATGGTGAGGTTCAAGGGAATCTGTGACAAACTTTTTAAGGTCAACCAGCTTCTCCCATAAATCCTTGTGGTTATCAAATCTCCCATCTTGTAGAGCCTTCGTTGATAGCGGAAGCCCTCCAGGAGCTTTCCCCACTCCCAAATCGACTCTTCCCGGTGCTAAAGAAGCCAAAACATTAAAGTTTTCTGCTACTTTATAAGGGCTGTAATGCTGCAACATCACTCCACCAGAGCCAATTCTAATTGTTTTGGTTTTTGCGAGAAGATGTGATATTAAAACTTCCGGTGAAGATCCAGCAAGCTTTTCAGAATTGTGATGCTCTGATACCCAAAAACGATGGTACCCTAAGCTTTCGGCCTTTTGTGCTAATTGAATCGTTTTATTCAGGGCAAGAACTGCTGTTTCCTGTTCTCCTATCAAGCTTTGGTCCAAAATACTAAGCCTTAATCCCATAAGATTTCCTCCTCAAAATAAAATGATATCCATTATTGTTCAGATATTAGTTTTTACACATTTTTTCAGTAATGGATTTCTACATTCCTTCCAAAAGTTACAAAGCATTCTGTTCCTATTCGTATGATTGATTTTATTGAACACCACTAGACATCACTCCAAAGTTCCAAATATGTTAAAGCTTTATTCCGCACACCATTCCTTGTTTGTTTATTGGCTTTCTGAAAAATTGTCATTTTACTCATTGTTATTGCTCCTTTTTCATCGAATATAAATAACCATTTTTCCTATTGGGAAACTATGATTTAAGACAACACTTCTTCAACCGACCCCATAGGGTAAAGAATATACAAAAAAGACCCCCGTTTATAACAGGAGCCTTTGGTGGACCAATTGGCATTTCCAATAGTTTGATTGTTCGATTATTATGTTTTTGATTTTAATTAAAAAAACCATTTATTTCAGCCCCAAACAATAATCAATAAGTTCTCCTACACCATATATTTAAAGGTGGGAGCAGTCGGTTGTCCGATAAGCATGATTAATGTAGTATTGTAGCTTAAAAAATATATTTGAATAAGTATTCCTTATAACTCACTTATCCAACTTGATTACTTGGTTTTAAACTT
>NZ_JBALNY010000114.1:15242-15549 GCF_036962145.1 Bacillus sp. JJ1764
AATTAAATATAAAGTGAAATGATCCTATTGTCAATGGAATATTCATAATTTTTTTATAACGTCCATTAAAAGCCAATTGATTTAATCCCATGTGCAGGGCTTTTAAAGTAAAGTATTAGGTACCTTATTTCCTAATGAATTTAAGTTGCCATGGTAAATAATATCGATACCCAATAAAATAAAATGGAGCAGACCACCATGTTTTCCAATGATCCGATTTCATCAATCCTACTTTAGAAATTAACCATTCTAAAATTAGTGTTAAGACTACAAAAAATAAAACAAATAGCCATTTCTTATCTTTGTT
>NZ_JBALNY010000115.1:0-7768 GCF_036962145.1 Bacillus sp. JJ1764
CCGGTTTCTTGCTGACTTTAATATTCCCCCTTAATGACAAAAAACGAGCCGCGAATGGTTCCAGCCAGTTTAGACTTCTGCCTGGCAAACTTAAATTTCCCTTCTAATTCCTTTGGAACCTCCATCCCCTCAGAAAGCTTGAAACCAACAGCCCTCTTCTTAGGGTTATCCAACGTATACAAGACGTTGACTGAAAGACCATCCTCATAAAAGACGTAGGTCCATTTGATATTCTCCACCTGAAAACTCGATGTTTCCAATGGTTTGGCTGCAAATTCAAGATCACGTTCTTCTTTCAATATTCGGTTCACATAATCCAGGGTATCCTGGCTTTCACTAGCTGGTACCACTGTAAATTCATGCTTGTATTTGTTCATAAAGTAACGGGCTTCATTTGCACGTAAACCAGCAAGCGATTCTGCTACAGGTGAAGACTCTAAGCCCACCGTTGACACATTTTTAAAATCAACAATATAGGACATTCCCATCCATCCTTTTAATCAGTTTATTTTTTTGGTTTGGCATTCCTTTTCCTCTAACACTCTATTAAGTTCTCCTGCCACTGAAGGCTTGATCTTCTCGTTCAAGACCACCCTCCCCTTGATCTGCACGATTTAAAATTAGACACCAAACAATGTTTTTTGAAACGACACTATTTAGTGTCAGGTCAAATGATATTTTAGTCATCTAGAAACTATTTTAAACTTTCCTTAATTAATGGGAATCTTTATTTTATTTTTTTTATGAATTTTTTCCGTGCCGGCAGTCAAAGCAGTTTTGTAATATAAGCATTTATGCTCAATGACTTCTAATGTTTTCTTCAATGCCTCCATTTGTGCTTCTACATGAGCTTTTCGTTCCAAAAACATGTCATATCTCTGTTGCAAGGTGGAATCCCCATCTGAACACCAATCAATAAACGTTTTAATTTCCTTAATCGGCATACCGGTAGATTTTAAACATTCAATTACTTTTAATGCAGCTATATCGGAATCTTTAAACAATCGTATTCCGCTGGGGGTCCGTTCTACTGCAGGCATAAGTCCCTCCTTGTCGTAGTAACGCAGAGTATAGACTGTAAGATTCAATTCTTTTGCCACTTCACTGATAGAATATGTCTTCATTACAGATCTCCCATTCCTAATAATATAGACTTCGAGTTAGCTCTAAATTCTAATGTACTATATTGGTTGAAACCTGTATAGACTGAAAAATAATCATTAACCACTTGACCTAGAGTTAACTAGAGGGATTAATATCTTTTACGAGAGCAATCGCAATCTCTTTAAAAAATTTATTATTGGAGGTTATTTATGATTACTGCTAAAGCACGAGCTGTTGATGGTCCTGACAAACCGTTTCGGGCTGCTGAAATTAAACGACGCGATCTTGATTTGCACGATGTTTTGATTGAAATTAAATATGCGGGAATTTGCCATTCAGATATTCACACTGCTCACGGCGAGTGGGGCCCAGTAAACTATCCACTCGTTCCTGGCCATGAGATTGCCGGCATTGTTACGGCTGTTGGAGCAGAGGTCACAAAATATAAGATCGGTGACCGGGTAGGAGTCGGATGTATGGTTGACTCTTGCGGTGAATGTGAAAACTGCAAAAAAGGTGAAGAACAATACTGTCTCAAAGGAAATGTCCCTACCTACGCTGGTGTCGACAAATATGGCGAACCTACTCAAGGCGGTTATTCTTCTCACATCGTCGTAACAGAGGACTTCGTAGTTAGAATTCCTGAAAGCATTGAGTTGGACGCTGCAGCCCCCTTACTTTGCGCAGGTATTACGACATATTCACCGTTAAACCATTGGAACGCAGGTCCAGGTAAGAAAGTAGCAGTTGTTGGTATGGGCGGTCTTGGTCATATGGCAGTCCAAATTGCACATGCTATGGGTGCAGAGGTTACTGTTCTGTCTCAAACATTGAAAAAGAAGGATGATGGCTTGCAATTAGGGGCAGATCACTACTATGCCACAAGCGATCCAGAAACTTTCGAAAAACTTGCTGGAACATTTGACTTAATTATTAACACGGTAAGTGCAAAAATTGACTTGGATGCTTATTTAGGGCTTCTGGCTCTTGAGGGTACCTTGGTCAACGTCGGTGCACCTGGAGAACCGCTATCACTAAACGTGTTTAATTTAATCGGTCACCGCCGTTCATTTGCAGGTTCCATGATTGGTGGTATACGTGAAACACAAGAAATGTTAGATTTCTGTGCGGAACATAACATTACTCCTAAGATTGAAGTCATTTCAGCTGACCAAATTGACGAAGCCTATAAACGCGTATTAGCTTCAGATGTGAAATATCGATTTGTAATTGACATCAGCACCATGTAGTTGTGGAAATGATTGAAATAAAGCAGAGGGATTCAGGAATCCTTGAATCCCTCTGTTTATTATTTATATAGGATTTTTAAAAGAGGATCTAATGGCTTGCCTCTTACCGATTCTATTCATTATAATGGAAATATATTGAAATTACCAAAACCATCAAACTCGATGATCCCAGCATATCCCCTTCTAAAATTTCGTTTCATTCTCATTTTTAATACTATTTTTGATCTTCTCTAATATTATGTTTTTCCTATTTTTTTAGATTATAAGATTCTCCTTGCCTGGAAAATGAATATATTTTTTATCCTTAAATCATAACATTATAGTGATTACTTAATAATCATTATTAACATTCTAGTTTCTTAGAAACTAGATGATTTTAAATAAGTTTAGAGGAGGAGAAATATTATATGGATTCTAAGAATCATTCAAACAGTGAAGGATGTCCGTTTCACGGCGGTGCAACTAGTTACAAATCAAGTGGTACGTCAAATCGAGACTGGTGGCCAAATGCGCTAAATTTGAATATTCTTCATCAGCATGACAGAAAATCTAACCCTATGGGAGAAGACTTCGATTATGCAGAGGAATTTAAAAAGTTAGACTACGATGCTCTTAAGCAGGATCTTCACAACCTTATGACTGACAGTCAAGATTGGTGGCCTGCTGACTTCGGACATTATGGTCCATTCTTTATCCGTATGTCTTGGCACGCTGCTGGTACATATCGTACAGCTGACGGCCGAGGTGGCGGCGGAACTGGGAACCAACGATTCGCCCCACTAAACAGCTGGCCTGACAACGCAAGCCTTGATAAAGCCCGCCGACTCCTATGGCCGATTAAGCAAAAGTATGGTAACAAGATTTCTTGGGCGGACTTGCTTGTTCTAGCAGGCAATGTTGCGATTGAATCCATGGGCGGCAAGACCATTGGATTCGGGGGAGGACGACCAGACATTTGGCATCCGGAAGAAGACATCTATTGGGGCACGGAAACAGAATGGCTGGGTGATCATCGGTACACAGGCGACCGTGAGCTTGAAAATCCACTCGCAGCCGTACAAATGGGGCTGATCTACGTGAACCCTGAAGGGCCAAACGGAAAACCAGATCCGATTGCAAGCGCCAAAGATATTCGTGAGACCTTTGCACGTATGGGAATGAACGATGAAGAAACAGTTGCCCTCATTGCAGGCGGCCATACTTTTGGTAAAGCACACGGTGCAGGAGATGCGTCCCATGTTGGCCCGGAGCCAGAAGCTGCTCCTATTGAAGCACAAGGCTTAGGATGGCTGAACACCTATGGTTCTGGTAAAGGCCGTGACACCATTACCAGCGGTATTGAAGGAGCTTGGACTGCCAACCCGACTCAGTGGGATAATGGTTACTTTGAGCTATTATTTGGATATGAATGGTGGCTGACAAAAAGTCCTGCAGGGGCCTGGCAGTGGCTTATAGTAGATCCTGATGAGAAGCATCTTGCCCCAGATGCAGAAGATCCAAGCATTAAAGTGCCGACCATGATGACCACCGCGGATATGGCATTGCGACATGATCCAATTTACGAGAAGATTGCTCGTCGTTTTTATGAAAATCCAGAAGAATTTGCCGATGCTTTTGCCCATGCATGGTTCAAACTTATTCACCGTGATATGGGTCCAAAAGCAAGATATTTGGGTCCGGAAGTTCCAGAAGAGGATCTCATCTGGCAAGATCCGGTGCCAACAGTGAATTACGAATTAACAGATGGCGAAGTAGCCGTGCTAAAGGGAAAAATCCTAAACTCTGGACTGACAATCAGTGAGCTAGTAACAACGGCTTGGGCCTCCGCTAGTACCTACCGTGGCTCAGATCATCGCGGCGGTGCGAATGGTGCCCGTATCCGGCTCGCCCCGCAAAAGGATTGGGAAGTAAATGAGCCTGAGCGACTAGCAAAAGTGCTCAATGTACTTGAAGACATTCAACGTACATTGGATAAGAAAGTAAGCCTTGCCGATTTAATTGTACTAGGTGGAAGCGCAGCAGTGGAACAGGCTGCACGTAATGCGGGCTTTGATGTTACTGTTCCATTTGCTCCTGGACGAGGAGATGCAACACTAGAGCAAACCGACGTTGAGAGCTTTTCAGTACTAGAGCCTGTTGCTGATGGGTTCCGCAACTATCAAAAAAAGCAATACAGTGTAAGTCCAGAAGAACTACTATTAGACAAGGCACAACTACTAAACCTAACTACACCGGAAATGACGGTACTTATCGGCGGTATGCGTGTTCTGGGAACAAACCACCGGGGCACCCAACACGGAGTATTTACTGAACGGGTTGGCACACTTACCAACGACTTCTTTGTTCATTTGCTTGACATGAATTTAGCTTGGCATCCTGTTGACGGAGTAGTCTATGAAGGTCGAAATCGCAAAACAGGGGAAGTGGTGCGTACTGCTACAAGAGTCGATCTCGTTTTCGGCTCCAACTCCATCCTTCGCGCCATTGCAGAAGTTTATGCTCAGGAAGACAACAAAGAGAAGTTTGTCCGTGATTTTATCGCCGCCTGGGTCAAGGTCATGAATGCCGATCGCTTCGATCTTAAGACGGCTGATCGTAAGAAAATGCAACTGACGAGTCAATAAGTTCAAGAAAAACCGCCATTGGCGGTTTTTCTTGTGGAGGAGACCTAACAATGAATCACTTTACTTACATATTGGTCTAAATCCCTGTACCTCCCTATTACCCTAGAGGATATCTTACCATTTGAATATTTTAGCTTAAAACTAGTAAGGATATATTTGTTCTGATTGGAGTTTCGTCTAACGAGAGCAATTAATTAAGAAAAAATTGTTCCAAAGCAGGAATAAGCAGATCACTTTTTAGACAATTGTCACAAATAATGATCACGGTTGAATGGGCATCATTCGTTTTTTCTGTTTCCTCATGTCCACAAATACTACAAAACTGCTCATCCATATACTCACTCCCAATCATTGATTAATATTATTATTTTTCCCAATTTTTCCTTTTTACTTATTATACAATAAAAAGAGCCCAATAAATAACATTGGGCATACTACTCGAGCTAATTGTTATTAATCATTTAAATGAAACGGAACAGTAGAAACCACCACATCTTTTCTATTTAAAAGAAGTGTACGAATACGAAAAGCTGACTGATTGTGTAATAATCGATGCCAAAACTTGTGTGTGATAAATTCAGGTAAAAGAACAGTTATTCTTTTTTCTTTTCCATAATGGCGTTCCGCACGTCCAATGAATTCAATTAATGGCTTTATTAAGGTACGATAACGGGAAACAACGACCACTAATCGGACGCCTGGATTCCATTGTTCCCATCGTTCTTCCATCTTCTTAGCCTCCTCAGGGGAAAAAGCTACATAAAAAGCTACTACATTTGGAGATAATGCCTTTGCATATGCAATAGTTGACAATACAACCTTATGAATACCTGCAATAGGAATAATAACGACCGTTTCAACGACAGGAATGGGTTCACTTAATTCAACTTTCAATTGTTTAGCAACATTGTCATAGTGTTTGCTAATTCTTGTTAATAAAAACACAAGTAACGGGGTAATGATGATAACAATCCATGCGCCTTCTTTAAACTTTGTAATACAAAATATGATAACAACGCATAGTGTTACAAAGGCACCTACACCATTGATGATTGCTTTACGTTGCCATCCTTCTGACTTGTCTCTGCACCACTTTAATACAAGACCTACTTGTGCCATTGTAAATGAAAGAAAAACCCCAATTGCATAAAGTGGAATTAATGCATCCGTTTTTCCGCGAAAAACAATGAGAAGAATACTGGCTAAAATTCCTAATGTAATGATTCCATAGTTAAAAGCTAACCGGTCACCCCTATTGCTAAACATACGGGGCATATTTTTATCTTGAGCCATGATCGATGATAAAATAGGGAATCCATTAAAACTCGTATTGGCAGCAAGTGTTAAGATCGCTGTTGTAGCAAGCTGAATAACATAATAGAAACCACCTCTGCCAAAGGCCGCTTCTGCAACCATCGATAAAACGGATTTGGTCCCTGTTGGGTCGGGATGTATATTATAAGCTTGTGAAAGTATGGTTACTCCTCCAAAGATGACAGCTAATAAAATTCCCAATGTTAACATGGTTCTTTTTGCATTTTTTTCAGCAGGTCTTCTGAAATGAGGAACAGCATTCGATATAGCTTCGACTCCTGTAACAGCTGAACACCCGGAAGAAAATGCTTTTAATAATACAAACCAAGTCAAACCTGTAGGTAATCCGGTAGGAACAGATACAGAATGGGTTGTATGCCCAGTGCCAGTTAGCCAATCAAATAATCCTTTCCCTACAAGGACTAGCATACAGAAAATAAATAAATACGTTGGGAAGGCAAATACATTTCCGGATTCAGAAGTGCCTCTTAAATTCATCCAAACCATAAACCAGGTGAATAATAAAGCGATTGGAACAACATAGGGAACGGCTGCATGATAGGCTGAAGTGATCGCCATCACTCCTGCTGAAATGGAAACGGCAACGGTTAGTGTATAATCAATTAGAAGCGAAACACCAGCCAAACGCCCCCACATCATTCCTAAATTTTCCTTGGCTACCATATACGCCCCGCCACCTTGTGGGTAGGCATCAATGACTTGCCGGTAGCTAACAATTAAAATCGCGATTAGTAAAATAATTGCCAGCGCAATGGGAATAGAAAATGAGAAGGCAAATGCTCCAACGGTTGCAAGCTCTAATAATATCATTTCTGTTCCGTATGCTACGGAGGAAAGGGCGTCCGATGATAGAATCGGTAAGGCTTTCCACATGGGCATTTTTTCGCCTTCAGCCTCTTCTGATTTTAATGGCCGCCCTAGGATTAGCCGTTTTATTGATTGAGAAGTCATTTCTTTCTTCCTCCATTTATTTTAATTTAGGTATTATTCTTGTTGTTAAAGCTTTGGTCTCTCTCGACTTTCTTTTCTGTCCCCCATTTTCCTTTTTCCTAAAAATGGGCATAATAAAAAGACCTACTTAAAATGCTTAGGTTGCCTTTTTGCTTAGTAAACAAAAAAGCCCCCTGAATCAGGTGGTCTTCTGACCTCCCTCGCTTTAGCCGACGAAGTTAGCTGACGGGTAGGATGGCGAAAGAGTATCATCCTTTCTACAACTTGTAGAATTAACCCCGGAAAAATTGGTTCCTCCGTTCCTGAGTTTCCTCAGAATTAAGCCGTTTATATGATTTTTTTATAATGAAATTTTATAAACCTTCGCTCAAATCGAATTTCACCTTCTCTTATTACTTTTTGTGCTCCCCTATTTCAAATAAATCTATATGTATTTTAAGATCGTTTAAATAAGAAATACAGTTAAGATGTTGTTAATTTTTTTAAATCGAATTCATTTTATAA
>NZ_JBALNY010000116.1:0-14643 GCF_036962145.1 Bacillus sp. JJ1764
AGACAATAGGGGCTAGCATGTAGAGAGAAATATCTTTCATAAGGCGGATGAAAGACAAAGAGGAGCAGCATGTAGAGAGAAATGTCTTTCATAGGGTGGATGAAAGACAATAGGGGCTAGCAAGCAGAGAGAAATGTCTTTCATAAAGGGGATGAAAGACATAAAGGGGCAGCAGGTGGTAAGGACTGTCTTTCATGAAGTGAATCAATCCCCCAACAAAAGTAATTGTCATAATATTAAAAGAAGATTTATAATTACCTAAAGGTTTCTAGTTGCTCAAGGGGGACATAACGGGTGGAAAAAAGTATAGTACTAATCGGGTTTATGGGAGTGGGGAAAACTACCATAGGAAAATTAGTAGCCGAGCGGCTCAATTACGATTTTATAGATACAGATGAAATAATTGCAGAGGAATTCAAACTGCCAGTATCGGAGATTTTTAAAACATTTGGAGAGAAGACTTTTAGAGAACGTGAAAAAAGTCTTATCTCAAACTTATGTAAAGAAAACAATAAGGTGCTTTCCTTAGGTGGTGGAGCTTTTCTGCAAGAAGACATAAGAAGGGTTTGCCTTTCAACAACGACTGTTATTTTTCTGGAAATTTCCTTCGAAAATTGGAAAGATAGATTAGACTTAATTATAGATAGCCGCCCTATTTTGCAAAATAAGACAATTGCAGAAATGGAGGAGCTCTATCATTTTCGGCAAGAAATTTACGCGAATCATCATCTGAAAATAAATACAGATGATCAAACACCTGAAGATATTACCAATCAAATCTACAATCTATTACATTCATCAAGGAGTCATTTATGATAAAAAAAACAATAACCGTAAAGAATGTAACGCTTGGTGAAGGACGGCCTAAAGTATGCGTGTCTATGACAGGGAAAAGTCAATCAGAATTAATTCAAGAAGCTGAATATTTTAAAACACTTGATTTAGATTTGGTGGAATGGAGGGTTGACTTTTTTGAACAGTTCGAGGATTTGATCAAGGTTAGGGAAACACTTCAGGAAATTCGAATAATCCTATCCAATCTGCCTCTTATCTTTACATTTAGGAGCAAAAAAGAAGGTGGAGAAAAGGAAATTTCCTCGCAATATTATGTGGAGTTAAATACAACAATAGCGGAAACGTGTCTGGTAGATTTCATTGATATTGAGTTATTTAATAATGAAAGAACCGTTAAGACATTAACTGATACTGCACATTCAAATGGTGTATTTGTCATCATTTCTAACCATGACTTCTCAAAAACACCTCCGAAAGAAGAAATTATCGAACGGCTTTGCAAAGCACAGGAATTCGGGGCGGACATTCCGAAGATTGCCTTGATGCCTTCAGACGCCGCTGACGTTTTGTCTTTATTAGAGGCCACTAATATATTTAATGAACAATATTCTGACCGCCCGTTCATTACGATTTCTATGGGGAAGCATGGAATCATCAGTCGTGCTGCGGGAGGAATGTTTGGAGTAGCCATGACGTTTGCCGCAGCAAAAAATGTCTCTGCACCCGGTCAAATCCCAGTTAGTAAATTAAAGGAAATTATAGAAATATTCCATTGAAGACGCTCTTCTTTATTTCGAAGGGTGTCTTTTTTTTCAACATTCGGCTTTGACACTACTGAAATCATAAAAAATAGGAGGCCAGCATTTTACCTAAATTCAGTTATTGATTAGGGAGCTAGGGTTTATGCAAATATGCATAAAATGTGTATAATCTGACACCCGATGATGAAAGCGTTACCAAAAGAAAAAACCTTAATTTAAGCAAAAAAAATCAAAAATATTATGATTTATAATTGAATAATTATATACATGTATGTATAATAATTCATTAAGTAAGCAATATAGGAGATGAACAATGTGAAAGCGGCAATTATTGGTGGAACAGGTTACGGCTCCGTTGAATTAATTAGGTTAATCCAAAAGCATCCGTTATTAGAAATCGGAACGGTGGTTTCTAATTCTCAAGCAGGGGCAAGCTTCAGTGAAATTTATCCTCATCTTTCAAACGTTGTTGAGCAGCCACTTGAAGCATTTAATCCAGATCAATTATGTGAGGAAAATTCAATCGTATTTTTGGCCACTCCTTCGGGTGTGAGCAGCATCCTAACTCCACAGTTAATTGACCGCGGAATGACATGCATCGATTTATCCGGTGATCTCCGGCTTAGATCACCAGAAGTCTACGAAACTTGGTATAAACACCCGGCTGCAGCCGAACAGTATTTAAACAATGCGGTTTATGGTTTAAGTGAGATTTACCCTGAGAAAATTAAAAACGCTAATTTAATTGCAAATCCCGGTTGTTATCCGACAGCCACACTCTTAGGGCTTTTACCTATCATCAACTCAAACCTGGCAGATTATGAATCTATCATTATTGATGCAAAATCGGGAGTGTCCGGTGCTGGAAGAGGTCTATCGCTGACTTCTCATTATGCGGAAATTAACGAAAACATAAAGGCATATAAGCTAGGAGCACATCAGCATATTCCGGAAATTGAGCAGGTTCTTTCAGACGAAAAGGGAGAACCGATTACGGTTACATTCACCACTCATTTAGTTCCAATGACACGGGGAATCATGTGTACCATTTACGTAAAACTGACAGAAAAAGTAATAACAAGTAAGGTCCATCAAATATATACTGAATTTTATAAAAATAAGCCGTTTGTTAGGATCAGGCCGGAAGGAATTGTACCAGCTACAAAAGAGGTCCTTAGCAGTAATTTCTGTGATATTGGTCTGCATGTTGATGAACGGACTAATAGGTTAACGATTATTTCTGTAATTGACAACCTTGTGAAAGGGGCTGCAGGTCAGGCGATTCAAAACGCAAATATAATCAACGGCTGGGATGAAAGAACTGGTTTAATCGATATTCCATTATATCCATAGGTACGAGCGAATGACGTTTAGATTTTTAATAAACAAGGGGTTTGAATAGGGGGAATTAAAATTGACACAAGCAACGACCAGCAAAGAAATCGTTATTTTAAAAGATGAAAGTGTTACATTACCGAAAGGGTACAAAGCAGGAGGTATGCATTGCGGAATTAAACGAAAAAAATTAGATCTGGGTTATATCGTATCAGAGGTTCCTGCTGTTGTTGCAGGTGTCTATACCACGAATACTTTTCAAGCTGCACCATTGCTGGTAACACAGGAGAGCATCGCCAAAGAAAATAAAATCCAGGCGATCCTCGTAAACTCTGGAAATGCCAATGCCTGTACAGGTGAGCAGGGGGTAAAGGATGCGTTTGCTATGCAACAGACTTTTGCCGAGAAACTTGGTATTGAAAGTCATTTGGTTGCCGTAACATCTACAGGGGTTATTGGTGAATTACTCCCAATGGAGCAAATTAATACTGGTTTGCAGCAAATTCTCGATGTAGAACACGAAGCTAAGGAAAATTTTCTCCAGGCGATCTTAACTACAGATACAGATGTGAAACAAATTGCTGTTCAAATAAAAATCGGTGGCAAGACAGTAACCATTGGCGGAGCTGCCAAGGGATCAGGAATGATTCATCCTAACATGGCAACCATGCTTGGATTTGTCACTACCGATGCAAATATCGCCCAAGAAGATTTATTAGCTGCACTACGAAATATTACCAATCAAACCTTCAATATGATCACCGTTGATGGAGATACAAGTACGAATGACATGGTTCTGGTGATGGCAAACGGTCTGGCTGAAAATGATCTTCTAACCAAAAACCATCCTGACTGGGTGATTTTCGAAGAAGGTCTAACAATCGTTTGCGCGTCTCTAGCAAAGAAAATTGCCAGAGACGGTGAAGGGGCAACTAAGTTAATCGAAGTTCAAGTAACAGGGGCCCTAAGTAATGAAGATGCCAGAGCGATCGGTAAATCAATCATATCCTCCAATCTTGTTAAAACGGCGATTTATGGGAAAGATCCTAACTGGGGAAGGATCGTAACTGCGATTGGCTACAGTGGGGTTGCTGTTGTGCCCAACTTGGTAAATGTTTCTTTGGGAGCATTCCGTGTTTTTGAAAATGGTTTGCCAATCCCAATGGATGAAAAGGAAATAAAGAAATATCTAGACTCTGAAATAATAACGATTCTGGTTGAATTAAACCAAGGTAAATATACAGCAACAGCTTGGGGATGCGACTTAACTTATGACTATATAAAAATTAATGCATCTTACCGCACTTAAGGAGGAATTCAGCATGAACTACTTAGTGATTAAGTGTGGAGGAAGTGTGTTAGATCATCTGCCAAGGTCGTTTTACGAGGATATTGTAAAAATGCAGGAAATCGGAGAATGGACACCAGTCATTGTTCATGGTGGAGGTCCCCTGATTACTTCTTTATTAAATAATTTAAACGTAGAAACAAAGTTTGTGAACGGACTCAGGGTAACGGACCATCAGGTTCTCGATATTGTTGAAATGGTACTAAGCGGTTCAGTCAATAAACAAGTGGTTAGAAATCTTGTCGAAGTAGGCGGCAGTGCTGTGGGGGTCAGCGGGGTGGATGGAGGCCTTTTAAAGGCAGTGCCAACCGCTGATGCAAAAACACTAGGATTTGTAGGAGAAGTCGTTGAAGTAAATCAAACGATCATTGAAGGTATCATTCAGCATGGGCATATTCCTGTAATATCACCAATAGGAATCGATGACTTTGGTCAACGCTATAATATTAACGGCGATATCGCAGCTTCCGCAGTAGCAAAAGCATTAGGAGCAAAACTATGCTTTATCAGTGATATCCCAGGAATTTTGGTCGAAAAAGATGGGATGAAAACGAAGCTCGATAAAGTTTCCAAGACCATCATTGAAGAAATGATTGAAGATCAAACGATATATGGAGGAATGATTCCAAAGGTAAAGGCGGCAATTGATGGTCTTGTTCATAATATCCCGGAAGTTGGAATCATTAACGGATTTGAAAAAAATAGCTTAATAGACTACTCAAAAGGTAAAACAGTTGGAACCAAAATTGTGTTAGAAGAGGGGATCGCGTAATGACAGTCAATAATACTATCTCCCAAATCTCTCCGGTCATGTCAACATATGGTCGGTTTCCTGTCACACTGGTAAAGGGAAAAGGAAGCTATGTATGGGATGACAATGGAACGAAATTTTTGGATTTTACTTCTGGAATTGCGACATGTAATTTAGGCCATGTCCCAGATGTTATAAAAGAAAAAGTGGAAGAGCAACTACAAAATCTTTGGCATTGCTCCAATCTATATCACATTCCAAATCAGGAACAGCTTGCAGCGATTCTAGTTGAAAATAGCTGCGGTGACCAGGTCTTTTTTTGCAACAGCGGTGCCGAAGCCAATGAGGCGGGAATCAAATTAGCAAGGCGTTATGCTAATAAAGTAAAAGGTACAGGTTCACCGATTGTGGTCACCTTCCAACAATCATTTCACGGAAGAACCATTGCAACTTTAACTGCGACTGGCCAGGAAAAAATCCAACAAGGGTTTTCACCGCTTGCGCCTGGATTTCACTACCTGCCATATAATGACACGAATGCCCTTGATGAGCTCATTGAGTTGAAGCCAGCAGCCGTTCTGCTTGAACTTGTTCAAGGTGAAGGCGGCGTCATCCCTGCAAATTCTGACTGGGTAAAAAAGCTCGACCTACTTTGCAAACAAAATGACATTTTGCTAATGGTTGATGAAATTCAAACCGGAATTGGCCGGACAGGGACACTATTTGCATACGAGCAGTTCGGCATCGAGCCTGATATCATCAGCATTGCAAAGGGGCTTGGTTCAGGATTTCCTATCGGTGCGATGATCGCCAAAGAAAAAGCGGCCAAAGGTTTTGAACCTGGAAGCCATGGAAGTACTTTTGGTGGGAACCCGTTAGCTACTGCTGCCGGACTGGCAACCATCACCTACATGGTAGAAAGTGATACCTTGGAAAATGCAAATACAATGTCAGAGTATCTAGACCAACAGCTACAACATTTGAAAAATACCTTTACTTTTATAAAAGAAATCCGCGGCAAAGGCCTTCTTAAAGGATTGGTCGTTGAACTTGATGCCTTGAACATTGTTCAAAAAGCCATCGGAAACAATTTGTTAATTTTAACAGCTGGTCCAAATGTAATTCGGATTCTGCCGCCATTAACAGTAACCAAAGAAGAAATAGATGAATTTACTAAATCGTTGGAAAAAACATTCCAAAGTATAGAGAAAGGCGAGTGAGAATGTTGAATCAGGGATATCTTACTTTGGAAACGGGAGAGGTATTTGAAGGGGTGCTAATTGGCGCCGACCAGGATTCTCTTGGAGAAGTAGTATTTAATACAAGCATGACCGGATATCAAGAAATTATTACGGATCCTTCGTACGCAGGACAAATTATTACATTTTGTTACCCAATCATTGGTAATTACGGGGTCAATACACTGGACGATGAAAGTATTTCCCCAGCTTTATCCGGGGTAATCATTGGGGATTTATGTGAAACTCCAAGCCATTTCCAGTCCATTCAAAAATTTTCCGATAAGCTAAAAGCCGCTGCTGTACCGGGAATTGCAGGAATAGATACTAGGAAGCTTGTGAAAACCATTCGCAGCCGAGGTACGGTTAAAGGCTATCTAAGCAAAACAAAACAGTTTAATTTTACTGGGGATAGTAAAGAACCGTTATGGGTGGATCAGGTATCCGCAAAAAAGATTCAATATTTCAAAAATAATGGACCGCATGTCGTGTTAATGGATTTTGGTTATAAAAAATCCATCCTAACTGCTCTCCAGGCAGAAGGATGTGCGGTCACTATTGTACCGTATAATACAACATTTGAAAAAATGAAATCGATCAATCCGGACGGTGTTCTCTTTAGTAATGGTCCTGGTGATCCTATGGAATTGAAAAAATGGTTTCCGGAGATTCAAAAAATCAGCCAACACTTTCCATCATTAGGAATCTGCCTAGGA
Source organism: Bacillus sp. JJ1764 (assembly GCF_036962145.1). Lineage (NCBI taxonomy): Bacteria > Bacillati > Bacillota > Bacilli > Caryophanales > Bacillaceae > Bacillus > Bacillus sp. JJ1764. Next base: position 6,945 of record NZ_JBALNY010000116.1, read on the forward strand.
CATCAGCTAATCGCACTTGCTTTCGGAGCAAAAACAGAAAAATTAGCCTACGGGCACCGCGGCGGCAATCATCCGGTAAAAGAACTTGAGACCGGTAAAGTAAAAATTACCGCCCAAAACCATGGTTATGTTGTTAAGGATGAAAGCATTGACGAGAAAGTGTTTGATGTGACGTATCGGAATGTGAATGATCGTTCGATTGAGGGCCTGAAGCATAAATATTATCCGATTCGAACTGTGCAATTCCATCCCGAAGCCCATCCAGGGCCAAGTGATACCGAATATATTTTAAAAGAATTTGTAGCTCAGATCGCTTCATTAGGAGAGACACGTTATGCCGTTAAATAAGATGCTAAAAAAAGTACTAGTAATAGGATCAGGACCCATCGTGATTGGGCAGGCGGCAGAATTTGATTATGCCGGAACTCAAGCCTGCATCGCTCTTAAAGAAGAGGGCATTGAGGTCATTTTAATCAACAATAACCCGGCCACGATTATGACTGATGAAGCAATCGCTGATAAGGTCTATATCGAGCCGTTAACGACAGCCGTTATTGAAAAAATCATCCAAAAAGAAAAGCCTGATGGCATTATTGGGACATTGGGCGGTCAAACTGGCCTGAATTTAACCGTTCAACTGTATGAACAAAATATACTTGAAAAATACGATGTTGCTCTTTTAGGCACTTCAGTTGAGTCCATTAAAAACGGTGAAGATCGCGAACGATTCCGCAATCTGATGCTAAAAATTGGTGAACCAATTCCTGAATCAGCCATTATTCATACGTTTGAAGAAGGCGTACAATTCGTTAATGAAATTGGATTTCCAGTTATTATTCGTCCTGCCTACACCCTTGGCGGGGAAGGCGGCGGTTTTGCCAACAACCACGAAGAACTAGAGGTGGTTTTGAAAAAGGGGCTTGCTGCAAGTCCGATTCACCAGGTATTGGTGGAAAAAAGCATCAAAGGCTGGAAAGAAATTGAATATGAAGTAATGAGAGATGCTAATGATACTTGCATCATTGTTTGCAATATGGAGAACATGGACCCAGTCGGTGTCCATACGGGGGATTCCATCGTGGTTGCCCCTTCACAAACTTTGACTGATGTACAATATCAAATGCTTCGTGATGTATCCATTAAAGTCATCAGAGAGCTTGAAATTATCGGTGGCTGTAACATTCAGTTTGCTTTGCATCCTGAATCCAATCAATATTACATCATTGAAGTCAACCCAAGGGTCAGCCGTTCATCAGCCCTTGCCTCAAAGGCCACAGGCTATCCGATTGCCAGGATGGCTGCAAAATGCGCGGTTGGATATCACCTTGATGAAATTGTGAATCCAATAACTGGCACTACTTTTGCCTCCTTTGAGCCGGCGATTGATTATATTGTGGTAAAACTGCCGCGGTTCCCGTTTGATAAATTTCCTGAAGCTGACCGCACTCTAGGTACGCAAATGAAAGCAACCGGGGAAGTAATGGCCATTGATCGGACCTTTGAAGGTGCGTTAAACAAGGCGATCCGCTCCATGGAAATGAACGTATATGGTCTTTGCAGGGAAATCAACCATTCTTTATCAGAAAAAGAATTGTTTGGACTTCTTGAAATAGCCAATGACCAACGGCTCTTTATCATTGCCGAAGCGTTCAGACGCGGGATCAGCCTGGAGAGAGTTCAGCAATTAACCGAAATTGATCCATGGTTTTTACACAAAATTAGTTCAATCGTTGCTTTGGAAACGGAATTGGCTTCGTATCAATGGACCACTGTCCCAGCTTCTCTGCTGAAAGAAGCTAAACGAAATAACATAGCCGACAAGCTGCTATCACAAATTTATGAGGTTCCGGAAAAACAAATTCGAACGAAGCGAAAGGAACTTGGCTTGCTGCCGGGATATAAGATGGTTGACACCTGCTCAGCAGAATTCGATGCTGCTACACCCTATTATTACTCAACATGGCACGGATTCGATGAGGTGGAAACGACTAACAAGAAAAAGGTTCTCGTAATCGGTTCCGGTCCAATCCGTATTGGTCAAGGAATTGAATTTGACTATTGTTCCGTTCATGCCGCAAAATCCCTTAAGAAAAAAGGCTATGAAGCAGTTGTCATCAATAATAACCCAGAAACAGTCAGTACGGATTATTCTGTAGCAGATAGCTTGTACTTTGAGCCACTGGCTGCTGAGGATGTACTTCATGTAATCGAAAAGGAACAGGTAGAAGGAGTACTGATTCAATTTGGCGGTCAAACGGCGATTAACCTAGCCCGTGACTTGCAAGAGGAAGGGATTAAGATCCTCGGTACAACGGTTGAAAATGTAGACCGATTAGAGGACCGGAAAGAATTTTATCAGTTGCTTGAGGATTTGAACATTCCTCATATTGAAGGAAAAACCGCCTCCCATCCAGAGGAACTGGTTGAAGCTGCTTCCAGCTTAGGCTATCCAGTATTAGTAAGACCATCCTACGTTATAGGCGGTCAGTCCATGTTTACGATTTTTTCTGAAGAGGAATTGACTAGCTATTGTCAACAGCTTGAGAAAAACGCTCATGAAAAAATGTGGCCTTTATTAGTAGATAAATATATTCCTGGTCTTGAATGCGAGGTTGACGTCATCAGTGATGGAAAGCAAATCGTTATCCCGGGAATCTTTGAACATATTGAAAAAGCGGGTGTGCACTCGGGTGACAGCATTTCAGTGTTTCCTCCGATTTCTCTAACCGATGAACTAAAAGAGATGTTGATCGATTATTCGGAAAAGATTGCCATCACAGCTCCCGTTATTGGAATCATGAATATCCAATTTGTTGTTTATGAAAACACAGTTTATGTCCTAGAGGTTAATCCACGATCTTCAAGAACGGTGCCCATCATCAGTAAGGTGACAGGAATTCCGATGATTGAATGGGCAACCCGAATTCAACTTGGAGAGACCCTTTCAGATTTATCAAAGTATGTAGGATTACTTCCAGAACCAGAATATTTTTCTGTTAAGGCTCCGATCTTTTCAGCAGGAAAGCTAAAGGGTGTTGACCATGTACTTGGGCCGGAAATGAAGTCAACTGGAGAAGTGTTGGGTATGGCACTCAATTACCAGGAAGCCCTTTATAAAGCGATGCCACCTATGAGTAAAGAGCAGTCAGAGAATTATTTACTTTGCTCTATTTCAGATCGTGAAAAGCCAATCAGCCTGCCTATATTTCAAGGGCTTGCCAAAAGCTTTAAGCTAGCCGCAACAGAAGGGACAGCTGCCTATTTTCAAAGTAAGGGCATCCCTGTCGAAAAAATTGTAAAAGATGAACAGGATGTACAAGAGCTTTTCCGAAATCAAGCGATACAGGCTGTCATAAATACACCAAACCAGGGACGAAACAAATTGAAGTTTGGATTCCAAATCCGTGAGCAGGCAATCCGTTTTAAGGTGCCGGTTTATACTCACCTAGACACGGTTCAAGCCATAAAGGATTTGAAACCAACTTCCCTTTCATCTATAAACGTTTATTCGGTAAGCGAATTTTACCATTTATCCGAAAGAGGTGTCGTAAATGCTAGAATCCATTAATCTGCAGGAAAAAAATATAACTGAGCAATTCAATTTTAAAGGGAAAGACTTTTTACAGCTTTCCGATTTCAGTACAGAAGAAATTCTCTATATGTTAGAAGTTGCCTTAGAAATGAAAGGACAACAAAAGCAAGGTAAATCACTGCCTGTATTAAATGGTAAAGTGTTGGGGATGATTTTTGAAAAATCCTCAACCCGTACAAGGGTTTCTTTTGAAGTTGGCATGCTTCAGCTTGGAGGACATGCGATTTTCCTAAGTTCAAAGGATATACAGCTCGGCAGAGGCGAGAGTATATCTGATACCGCAAAGGTGCTTTCAAGATATGTGGACGGCATCATGATCCGTACCTTTTCACATGAATCTGTTGAAGAATTGGCAGAACATGCGACAATTCCAGTTATTAATGGATTAACAGACCTGCAGCACCCTGCTCAGGTTTTAGCTGATCTTTTAACGATTCTGGAGCATAAAGGCAAGCTAGCAGGATTAAAGCTTGCTTATGTAGGAGATGGAAATAATAATGTAGCGCACTCCTTAATGGAAGGTGCAGCAAAAGTGGGCATGAATATTAGTATTGCCAGCCCTCCAGGATATTTGCCTGATGGAGCGATTACGGAAAATGCGATTAAAATAGGTGAACAAACTGGCAGCAAGGTCGTTATTTCTAATGATCCACTTGAAGCCATTAAAGATGCAGATGTTATTGTAACTGATGTTTGGACCAGTATGGGCCAGGAAAAGGAAACCGAAAAGCGCCTAAACGATTTAAAAGACTTTCAGGTTAATGAAGAATTATGCAAATATGCAAAAGAAGATTTTATATTCCTTCATTGTCTCCCTGCCCATCGTGGTGAAGAGGTTACCACAAAGATTATTGACGGTATTCATTCAGTTGTATTCGATGAGGCGGAAAACCGCTTACACGCTCAAAAGGCAATTTTAAAATTATTATTAGGTTAATAGACTTTATTTTTTCGAGAATTTATGTATAATAATACTATCAAATGTATTTTAATTCATTTCTAGTAATAAGGAGCGTTATCATGACAAAGGAAAAAATTGTATTAGCCTATTCAGGCGGTTTAGATACTTCTGTTTCAGTTAAATGGATTCAAGAAAAATATGGCTATGATGTTATCGCGTTAGGACTTGATGTCGGCGAAGGCAAAGATTTAGAAGCGATCAAGAACAAGGCGTTAAATGTAGGCGCCGTTAAAGCCTATATTGTGGATGCCAAAGAATTGTTGGCGAAGGAATATATTTTACCAGCTTTAAAGGCTAATTGTTTATACGAAGGAAAATATCCATTATCCTCTGCGCTTTCCCGCCCACTTATTTCAAAACTACTCGTGGAGGTAGCGGAAAAAGAAGGAGCCCAGGCAGTTGCGCATGGCTGTACGGGTAAAGGAAATGACCAGGTGCGCTTTGAAGTCTCTGTTCAAGCGTTAAATCCAAATCTTAAAGTGGTAGCTCCTGTTCGTGAGTGGGGCATGACACGTGATGAGGAAATTAAATACGCCCAAAAGAATGGGATTCCAATTCCGGTTGATTTAGACAATCCATTCTCCATTGATGCCAATATTTGGGGACGTGCCTGTGAGGCAGGTGTGCTGGAAAACCCTTGGGCAGAGCCACCTGAAGCTGCATTTGATTGGACCAATCCAATTGAATTAACACCAGATGCACCTGAATATCTTGAGATTGAATTCGAACAAGGCGTGCCAGTGGCCTTAAATGGTGAAAAGCTCCCTCTTGTTCAATTAATTGAAACGTTAAACGAACTTGGCGGCAAGCATGGTGTCGGCCGTATTGACCATATCGAAAATAGATTAGTAGGAATTAAATCCCGTGAAGTTTATGAAAACCCAGCTGCCCTTATTTTAATTAATGCCCACAAGGAATTAGAATTTTTAACTTTGCCTCGCGAAGTCACTCAATTCAAAACCCAGGTGGAGCAGCAAATGGCAAAAATCATTTATGAAGGCCTTTGGTTTTCTCCATTAAAGGCTGCTCTTGATGCCTTTATTGAGGAAACACAAAAGGTAGTATCTGGTACAATTCGTGTTAAGCTTCATAAAGGGAATCATACTGTTGTCGGCCGTCAATCCGTCCACAGTTTATATAATGAGGAACTGGCGACATATACAAAAGGTGACGCATTTGATCATAATGCGGCTGTTGGTTTTATCAAATTATGGGGTCTGCCAACCAAAGTGTATGCTGAGGTAAATAATAAAGAATCTATTTTAAAATAAAGTCGGAGTGCCCTCGAAAATTGATTCGAGGGCAGTCTTCTTAGTATTAGGAGGAGTAATCATGTCTAAGCTATGGGGCGGACGCTTTACCAAAGAAACGAACAAGCTCGTCGAAGAATTCACTGCTTCGATTTCCTTTGACCAGAAGCTGGCCAAGGAGGATATCGCCGGAAGCCTGGCACATGTTCAAATGCTGGGCCAATGCGGTATTATCCCGTTGGACGATGTTGAAAAAATTAAGCAAGGCTTACTGTCTATTAAAGAAATGGTCGACCGTAACGAGGTTGAATTTTTGGTAGAAGATGAAGATATTCATATGAATATTGAAAAGCTATTGATAGAAAAAATTGGCCCTGTCGGTGGAAAATTGCATACTGGTCGAAGCCGGAATGATCAGGTTGCCACTGATATGCATCTGTATCTGCGCACAAAAACGCTAGAATTGATCACCTTAATGGAGGAAGTGCAGGGAGCCATTCTCAATCAGGCAAAGGAACATATCGAAACGTTGATTCCAGGCTATACACATTTGCAACGGGCGCAGCCAGTTTCATTTGCCCATCATTTAATGGCTTATTTCTGGATGTTTGAACGTGATAAACAAAGATTGACAGATTCCTTGAAACGGATTAACTGGCTTCCGCTTGGTTCAGGGGCATTAGCAGGCACCACCTTCCCGATCGACCGAGAACTCGTTGCGGGATTACTAGGATTTGAAACGATTTATCCCAATAGCATGGATGCCGTAAGCGACCGTGACTTTATTCTGGAATTTCTGTCCATCGGCTCGATTATCATGACCCATATTTCCCGCCTGTCGGAGGAATTGGTCATTTGGTCAAGCCAAGAGTTTCAATTTGTCGAACTGGATGATTCCTTTTGTACCGGTTCAAGTATCATGCCGCAGAAAAAGAACCCGGATGTGCCAGAATTACTGCGTGGGAAAACAGGCCGTGCATATGGCAATTTGATTGGGTTATTGACGGTATTGAAAGGCTTGCCGCTAGCTTATAATAAGGATTTACAGGAAGACAAAGAGGGCATGTTTGATACGGTAGAAACACTAGAAGGCTCTTTGAAGCTGCTTGCTCCGATGATTGAAACGATGACTGTGAAAAAAGACGTGATGCGCAAAGCGATCAATAATGATTTCTCCAATGCGACCGATATCGCCGATTATTTGGTTCGCAAAGGGCTTCCGTTCCGCGACGCACATGAAGTAATTGGGAAAATTGTTTTATATGCCATTCAATCTGGCAAGTTTTTGCTGGACTTAAGCATGGAAGAATACGAACAATTTAGTCCGTTGTTTGAATCAGATATATACGAGGTTCTTGCTCCAGAGCATGTTGTAGCTGTCCGTAATAGCTTTGGCGGAACTGCGCCGTCCCAGGTACTTGAGCAAATTAAACTGGCAGAGGCGAAATTGGAAAAATAAGTTGAAAGAATGCCACCCGCTTGTGTGATGCGGGTGGTGTTTTATTTTTCTACAAAAAATAGGGGTAATTCCACAAAATTAAAGAGGGATTCAACAAAAACAAATGGCATTCAACAAAACTAAAATTTAATCAACAAAACCTGGTACCGATTCAACAAAAACCAGGATGAATTCAACAAATTTAAATTAATTCAACAAATATTAGGGTGAATTCAACAATATCGGTGAATGATTCAACAAATAGAAGGAAAAGAAAGATTCATCGTAAATTACTTTAATATTGACATTTCAAACAAATTCAGATATTATTTCACTTAAATATTAAGAATTTAATGAAAAGTCAAATACATATCTCTTATCCAGAGCGGCGGAGGGACTAGGCCCTATGAAGCCCGGCAACCTTCAAGGTATTCCTTGAAAAGGTGCTAATTCCTGCA
>NZ_JBALNY010000012.1:0-4885 GCF_036962145.1 Bacillus sp. JJ1764
CATGTAGACGGGAAATGATAATCCATGTTCGATACCGATATCGGCAATTAACGAAATGAAAAAACCGATGGCCAAACTGCCGATGATTGTGGCGAGAATGACCCAAGGCAGTGAAAGGGACACGACACCAGCCCCACCGATGGCAAAGGTGGCAAGGACGACAACCATCCCAACCCACATAAAGGAATATCCCAGTTTTGTAATATTTCGGTCTTTTTGCTTAATGGGCAGCAAATCAGGAGATTTTAAATGGCTTCTTTTCATATGAACACTCCATTTCGGTTAATGATTTTAAACGTTTATCAACCAATACATTCTTTTAAAAAGGAGCAACTGCTTATTTCTAAGCAATTGCCGGAGGTGTTCAAGAGAGTGGGCTTGGATCTATTGCTAGATAGATAAGGTTTGATTAGACGTTACGGTAGAATGGGTATTGTATTTCGCTCTCTTTAAATACTGGCCCTTCCCTGGCGTACCGACAAATTGCTTGTCGCGGATGACGAACTCGCCGCGGACTAAAACAGATACGGGTTCACCGGTTACTTTCATTCCTTCAAATGCGTTGTAGTCAACTGCCATGTGATGCGTTTCTGCCGATATGACCCGCTCGATAGTTGGGTCGAAAATCACCAAATCAGCATCAGCCCCAACAGAGATGGTTCCTTTTTTCGGGAACAAACCAAACAGCTTGGCAATCCTCGTTGAGGTGATATCGACAAACTGGTTTAAGGTGATTCTTCCCTTTTTCACCCCCTCGGAGAATAAAATCGTCAGGCGGTCTTCAATGATCGGTCCGCCATTCGGGATTTTGGTAAAATCCCCTCTTCCTAAGTCCTTTTGTCCTTTAAAATCAAAGGAGCATTGGTCAGAGCCGAGAGTTTGCAGCTGCCCGCTCTTTAAGGCATTCCAAAGCACCTCTTGATTCCATTTCTCACGCAACGGCGGTGACCAAACATATTTGGCGCCTTCAAAGTTTGGCTTCTCCAAATAGCTTTGATCGAGAACAAGATATTGCGGACATGTTTCCCCCCATACGTTATAGCCTTTGCTGCGAGCTTCAGCAATTTTTTCCACGGCATCTGCACAGGAAACGTGAACCACATATAATTGGGAGTTTGCTAGACCAGTAAATCTGGCAGCCCGCCCGGTTGCCTCACCTTCTAATTCAGGAGGTCTTGTCAACGCATGATAAATCGGATCCGTATTTCCATCTGCCAGCGCTTTTTTCGTTAAATAGTCAATAACGTCGCCATTTTCAGCATGGACCATGACTAACGCACCAAGATCTTTTGCGGTGACCAGTGTTTTGAATAACGTTTCATCATCAGCTTGGAAGACATTTTTGTAAGCCATAAATACTTTAAACGAGGTAATTCCTTCTTCTTGGATCACCTGAGGCAGTTCGCCAAGGACGTCTTCATTGATTTCAGATATCATTAAATGGAAGCCATAATCAATGACGGCTTTATCCTTAGATTTGGTATGCCAAGTTTGAATGGCATTTTTTAAGGGCTCGCCTTTATTGGTTAAACAAAAATCTATAATGGAGGTGGTTCCTCCAAAAGCTGCAGCAATTGTGCCGGTTTCAAAGTCATCCTTCGTAACTGTACCGCCAAAAGGCATATCTAAATGGGTATGGGGATCAATTCCGCCTGGAAAAACGAGACAGCCCTTGGCATCGATTACTTCTGCTCCAATCGCAGAAAGCTGTGCCCCAATTTGTGCTATTTTTCCATCCTCTATTAATAGTTCCCCTTGAAAAGTATCTGTAGCTGTTATGATGGTTCCATTTTTAATCAATTTTTTCATCTGATTTTACCCTCCCATTTAGTTACTTTGTTACATCTGCCTTGCATTCAGCGGCAACACTTAAAGCTGCCTGTCGCTCGTTCCATGTCATTGCCGGCAACTCTTTTGGTGCTTCAATCATATCTATTGCCCCGTCAACCGGGCAGACAATCGAACATAAATTACAGCCGACACAATCTTCTTCACGAACCTTTAGATATTTTTTTCCTGAAGCATCTGTCAGCATATCGATACATTGATGGGATGTATCCTCACAAGCGATGTGACATTTATTGCAGTTTATGCACACATCCGTATTTATTTTTGCGACAATATTGTAGTTTAGATCGAGGTTACCCCAATCAGAGTATTTCGGTACGGATTTGCCGATGAGATCAGACACAGCAGCAATTCCCTTACTGTCAAGATAGTTGCTGAGTCCCTCTATCATATCCTCGACAATACGGAAGCCATGGTGCATCGCGGCAGTACACACTTGGACCCCGGTCGCTCCCATCAGCATAAACTCTACGGCATCCTGCCAATTGGAAATACCGCCTATACCTGAAATGGGGACGTTGATGTGGGGATGTCTGGCACACTCAGCAACCATATTCAAGGCAATCGGCTTTACTGCCGGTCCGCAATAGCCTCCGTGTGCTCCTTTTCCGGCAACATGTGGAATGGTATTCCACGTTTCAAGATCCACTCCCATTAAACTATTTATCGTGTTAATCATACTGATCGCATCGGCACCGCCATTGCAGGCCGCTTCTGCTGTAGCCGTAATATCAGTGATATTTGGGGTTAATTTGACAATGACCGGTGTTCTGGCTACTTCTTTGACCCAGTAGGTTTGTTTTTCAACAAGTGCCGGGACCTGCCCAGATGCCGAACCCATACCCCGTTCAGCCATTCCGTGCGGGCAGCCGAAATTTAATTCAAGTCCATCGACTCCAACATCCTCTACCCGCTTCACAATTTCATGCCATTTCTCCTGATTTGGCTCTACCATTAAAGAAGCGATCACAGCATGATTTGGGAATCTTTTTTTCGTTTCATAGATTTCCTTTAAATTGACCTCAAGCGGCCGGTCCGTAATCAGTTCAATATTATTAAAACCCGCAACCCTTTGCCCGTTAAAACTGATTGCTGCAAACCTGGAAGAAACATTGAGAATCGGATCGCCTAATGTTTTCCAAACAGCTCCTCCCCATCCTGCTTCAAATGCCCGCTGCACTTGGTACCCAGAGTTGGTTGGAGGTGCCGATGCGAGCCAGAATGGATTTGGAGACTTTATTCCTGCCAGATTAATCCGTAAATCAGCCATCTAATTTCCCCCTTAGAAAAAGTCTATTTAACTAGAGCAATCTTACGCTTCAACAGCTGAAAACTGCTTATGAATCGTATGGGCTACCTCTTTCCCTTGCTGGGCTGCGGTCACCACCATGGCTTCTCCTTTTCCTTTTCCAAAAATGACATCTCCACAAGCGTAGACCTTCGGATTCGAAGTTTGTTTTGTCTCTTGATCCACTTTGACAACACCACCATCGTGTTCAAGGGAGAATTGCTGAATCAGATCAAGATGTCTTGTTTGTCCGATAGCTTTGATCACCGCGTCAACCGGGATGACATATTCAGAGCCTTCAACAGCAATCGGCCGGCGGCGACCATCCATTTCAGGTTCACCCAGCGCCATTTTAACGCATTCAATTCCGGTAACCTTCCCATTTTCACCTATGATTCGATTAGGTGCGGTCAGCCAGCGAAATTCAACGCCATCCATCTTGGCAAATTCATATTCAAAATCATAAGCAGTCATTTCTTCGGCAGTTCGGCGATAAAGAATTTTGACGTTTTCGGCACCTAGACGGATCGAACAAGTGGCACCATCGATTGCCGTATTCCCAGCGCCAATCACGACCACCCGTTTTCCGAGGAAGTCTTGTGCAATCTGCCCATCCTTTGTCGATTTAACAAATTCAATCGCATCATGAACACCATCCAACTCCTCACCTTCAATACCAAGATTCGGAACGTGGCTCATACCTACCGCTAAGACAATGCGGTCAAATTGATCTAATAATTCTTGTGCTGTAATATCTTTTCCAACTACAATGTTGGTGCGAATGTTGACATTTAATTTTTCGACCTGCTCCACTTCCCAATAGGAAATTCGTTGCGGCAGACGGAATGATACGATACCGTAAGTATTTAGGCCACCCGCTTTGGAGGCTGCTTCAAAAATGGTGACATCATAGCCTAATCTGGCCAGCTCACGGGCAGCTGATATTCCTGCAGGACCGCCACCAATCACGGCTATTTTTTGACCATTGGAGGTTCCAGGATTAAAAAGGGGTTGCTGATTTTGAATGGCCCAATCTGTGGCATATCGTTGCAGATTGCCAATCATAATCGGTTTTGTTGAATGATTGAGGACACATGCTCCCTCACATAGTTCTTCCGTTGGACAAACTCTTGCACAGCTTGCACCAACCGGATTGGAAGTCATGATTGTTTTAGCAGATCCGAGTAGATTTCCAGAAGCAATTTTTTTAATAAAGGTAGGAATGTCAATACCTGTTGGGCAGGCTTTTATGCATGGGGCATCATAACAGTAGAGGCAGCGATTGGCTTCTTCCAATGCTTCACGATTGGTAAGACCAGGTTCAACCTCTTGGAAGTTCTGTTCGAGGTCTGTTAAGGAAATACGTTGCTTTTTTTCAATAGCCAAATAAAGCCCTCCTTTTTATAAATGGACCACACCATTACGTAAATGTAAGCGCTTTAGTTACTTTAGCCTCCTTTATTTAATTAGCTGAATATTCTGTACCATAATCTATTTTACAAAGTGAATCTCGTCTTTACACCATACAACTTGTAAAATGAAACGGGCTTTTGATTACTCAGTATGTAAAATGAATAACTCAGCACGGAAACCTGTACAATTTCAATCTAACATATGCAAATTGCGAAAATTGTAAAAATTCCAGATGTGTTTTTTAAAAAATAGCTATGTTAAACGACATTGTTGATTTTTTGTACCCTGTTGATTGGAGCGGAAGGCACGAAGACTCCTGTGGGAGTACGGTTCTGG
>NZ_JBALNY010000012.1:4930-27421 GCF_036962145.1 Bacillus sp. JJ1764
GTGCCTGGAGCGGAAATCCATAGTCAAGTTTAATAGAGCCTAAAAAATAATACTTTGTTAAATTATTCTGTTGTTATTCGATAAAAATGAATGCATTTTCTATAATGTAGGTAAGAACATTTGTTTGAAGGATTTATAATGACATTAAAGGATTAATTGCAGAGATTAAAAAATTGAATACAGCGGAGCAACATCGTGGTGAAGCTCGGACTTAAAGAAATTGAACGTCCGCAGTTGAAGTTGTTTGTTCACGATATATTCAACCTACAATAATATAGGGGGCTTAAAAATTAGCTGAATAAAATGTCAAATTATTGACAATTAACCGAACTGAAACTTTTCCTAATATCTTCCTTTATAATATTAATATATACAATTAGGAGGGGCAGAAAATGTTTAAATTGGGTAATATTTTGATTGTATCAGGAATTCTCCTTATACTTTTATCTGCAATCGGTAGTATTTGGAACTTTTTACCTGAAATATTAAATAGTTACTATTTGGCAAGTACAGGTACAATTTTCACCGCTTCGGGAATAATCTTCAATAAAAGAAATCCACTTCAAAGAAAATAATTTAGCTCAATGAATCATCATCATAAAGTAGTTAATATCCATCCTCCTTCCACAAGGGAGGTTTTCTTTTATTTTATATATCAACAACATTATTTAACAAGGCAAAAAAAAACGGGGGAGAGAATCTGACATCCTCTACTCCGTTTCGATTGTTTCCAGTAATGTAAATAGGAATTTGTAAATTAATTGATAAGCCTCACCAATGGACATATTCTCATCGAAACCATCCACATAATTTAACGCAAAATTAAAATCCCACATGCCTTCTTGGCTATTAAACATGAGATCAAATGTAGCTTCATCACTATGTAAATGAGAATTCAGAAATTCCCGTATTTTGTTATCATATTTCTTTTGCAGCTTTAGACCCAGCATGACATCATATGTACCAAATACATCATCCGCTTCTAAGGAAACAGACTCCGCGTGAACGATATCAAACCATTTGGATTCTAGATAGATGAATTCATTTTTGCGCTTTTTTAAGAATACAAGTGGCTGCTCTAAAAAGTCTGATGCTTCGTTTCTAATCATGTTCTCTGTTTCTTTATCACAGCGTTCAATATAGGAATCAGCAAACCGTAGTTTGGCATCCTCCTCTGCTAGATTGCAAAGAGTCAGACCATGCTTTTCAGCATACTCTTTTTCCTCTTTGAAAAGTTGAGCCGTACCTGACTCCGGTTCTGACTCTAAAGCAGAAATAAACTGCTTGATATGCTCCTTCAACATACCTTTAGACCTCCGTCATACTTATTACTTTCTATTATAATGAACGCTTTTTCGAAAAATAGCAAATAAAAAATATAGCCATCCAATGAACTACTGGTTCAATTCAATAAAAAATGCACCTCTTAAAAATTGACTTGTTTGTAAAAACAATAAAAATAAGCTACTATAATTTTAAACAAACGGTATAATATTTTAGTTAGGTGATGTTATGAACGAACGGAAAATGCGGGTTGTGGAAGCGGCCCATCGTTTATTTATTGAAAAAGGGATTCATGCTACCTCCATCCAGGAGATCATTGATCACAGTGGAATTTCAAAAGGGACCTTTTATAATTATTTCTCCTCTAAAAATGAATTGTTGATCGCTATTTTTAAAATGACCTATGCTGAATTTTCGAAACAACAGGACGAATTATTGATCGGCCAAGATCCTTCTGATATTGAGATTTTTACCAAACAAATTGAGGTTCAGTTAAAGACCAACCACAAACGAAAACTGATCTCCCTTTTTGAAGAAGTGATGGTATCTAACGATGCCGATTTAAAAGAATATCTTCAGCGAATTCGATTGAATAATATCAGATGGATTTATCAACGGTTAATGGATCTATTTGGCGAGGAAAAGAAAGCTGTTTTATTGGATTGTGCCATTATGTTTATTGGGATGTTACGTGAGAATTTGCAGTTTAATCGCATGACCAATAAATCGAACTTCAGTCCCATTAAGGTTGTTCGCTATAGTGTCAAACGGTTAGTTGATTTGGTGGAGGGTGCGGCAGATTCAAACGAACAATTATTGGATCCGGATGTATTAGAAATTTGGTTTCCAGATTGCAAAAAGCCGATGCATGGCTATAAGAAAAAATTGCATAAATCATTGAGTGCACTTCGGAATTTCCTGAACGAACAGAAGGAACCAAAACCGAATAAATTTGTGGAATTGCTGGATTTTATTGAGGAAGAATTTATGGATTCAAAGAGTCCACGACCATTTATAATCGAAAGTGCGTTATTATCATTAAATACTATTCAAGATACAACTTGGCAAACAGAATTGAGGCAATTGGAACAGTTAATTGGTGCATATTTTAAGAAAAAGGAAGAAATGACGGTATAAATGAACCCCCTAATCAGGTTGATGTAGGGGGTTTTACCTTTTTATTTATTCAGTTTTTGCAAACGTGCTTGGCATGACTACGGCGATTACCTCGCCTCGTGCACATAAGGTGTCATTGGCAAACACTTCTGTGTCTACCTTGAATTTTTTTGGATGGATCTCGGTTACCGTACCAACGGCTTTTAGAGGTACACCGTGAGGAGTTGGTTTCAAAAAGCTGACATTTAAGTTTGCGGTTACAAAACGTGGGGCATCTTCACGATCACCTGGTTCATAGCCGTTTTTCCCATGTAGTGCAAGTGCGGCCGATCCTGTTCCATGACAATCAATTAACGAGGCAATTAGTCCACCGTAAACAAAACCCGGCAGTGCAGTGTGCTCCGGTTTTGGTGTGAAGATAGTCACCGTTTGCTCCCCTTGCCAACCGGTGCGAAAATGATGCCCCTCTTGGTTCAAACGGCCACACCCGTAACACCAAGCATAATCATCCGGATATTCGTCCTGAATTGCTTTTACCACCACTTCTTCCATTTTCTCTCCCCCTTTTCATGAAAAATTATAACATAAATTAGTCAGCAAGGTGATAATTGGTAATAATTTTGAAACTATCTTACTGTTGACTCCGTATTACTATTTATCAGTAGCTAAGGAGGTTATTTTTTTTGGGGAATATCTTTTTATTTACCCTGATTATTGGGGTAGTTTCTGCGCTAATTATCATTCCAATTAGCAATCGTCAGAAGGTTAGCAAGAAGAAGGACTCGATTCAAGGAAACAGAGGGTTCTTTATCCCGGTGATCATTTTACTTTTACCAACTTTGTTTGCCTTCTATTATGTAACGAACTTAGACAGAAATTTTTCTTCGGTTTGGGCTTTGGCTATTTTCATTACGGCTATAGGTACCTTGTTTTCAACCGGGAATGAACAGAAGGTTAAGTTCGGATTATTTGTAGTCAGTTTTTTCATTGGGGGTTACTTTCTAACTGCTTTTCTTTTTAATGCCGATGAAAAATACGAATTGTCCAAAATGTCTCAACAGGTAGAGATCAAATCTTTTGATGAAAAAGAGACACCAGCGAGTGTTCCACCGCAATTTGCGCGTAATAAAATGAAAAAAGCATTCGGCCAGGTTCCAAATACCAGTTATTATGAATTGGGGAATTTGCAGATTCAAAAGGTAAAAGGAAATTATGTATATATTGCGCCTGTTGAGTTTTCTGGATTTTTTAAATGGTGGAACGGCAAAGTGAGTCCCGGCTATTTTACATTAAGTGCTACAGATTCTTCAGCCAATCCTAAATTTGTTAACTCAAAAATGACTTATACCCCTTCCTCTTTTTTTAATAAAAATATTGAACGGCATATTCGGATGCACTTCCCAAAAAAGATTTTTTACGGGGATGTTCAATTAGAGATTAATGAGGATGGAAAACCGTATTATATACAGTCATTTGGGGACTTTGTTTCTGCAAGAAACGGATTTAAGGTACAGGGAATCGTGATGGTCGATGCCTTAACGGGGGCAACGAACCTCTATCAGATGAAGGATATTCCTAAATTTATTGATGGAGCGGTGTCACCTGAAGTTGTAAGCCTTCAAAATAGTTATTTTGGGAACTTTGTGCATGGTTACTGGAACAGCAAGTTTGGGAAGACGGATGTCAAGCTGCCTTCTGATGAAGGAATAGAAGCTAATGTTAGCCCGATTTTTAATGAAAAGGGCCAAATGTATTACTTTACCGACTTTACCAGCCCAAAAAAGAATGTTGATTCGATGTTAGGTTATTCTTTAACAAATGCCAGAACGGGTAAAGCGACCTATTATACGGGGAATCCACAGGAATCTTATATGGATTCACAGGGTGCGTTGCAAATTATCGAGAAGAAATTTATTGAGAAGAAATGGCAAGGAAAAATGCCGATTCTGTATAATTTCTATGGTGAAGCAAGCTGGTTGACACCAGTCCTTGATTCCAACGGATTTTTACAAAATTACTTTATCGTCTCAGCAGCTAATCCAGAAATATCCGCCTACGGGGTGACGCCAAATGAGGCCTTGCGTCAATATAAGTCTGTCCTTCATCGAGGAAAAACCACCGTTGAAGGCAGGTCCAAAGCTGATGAAAAACAAGTCAGTGGAACGGTGTTAAGGGTTTATAAAGAAAAATCAGGTGACTTCACTCTTGTTTCGTTCCTATTGGATAACGGGAAGAACTTTATCATCTCATCCGAAAAAGAACCATTGATTATTTACTTAAAAGAAGGTGACAAAGTCAACATCCGTTACCTAGACACAGAAGAAGACTTCCTGCCAGCTAAAGAAGTAAAAATCGAAGGATTATAATAACACCTCTAACCCTTCAAGGAATAGTAACATTGAAATAATTTATGTGAAAAAGAGGGAATTTGTCTGCCCCACGCGGACAAATTCCCCTTTTTGTGTTTTTGTGGTGCCTGTCACCCAACCTTTTGTATCCTATTTTTCAGCGTGTAGCTGAATGGTTTTGGTTGGGCGCTAATGTAGTTGACGAGGGCGTCGAGGTCTACTGGGCCGATTTGTTTGTTGGTTGCTTTGGTGAAGATGGTGAAACCGTCGCCTCCTCCGGAGAGGAAGTTGTTAGCTGTGACGGTGTAAGTTTGGTTAGGGTCTAGTGCTGTTCCGTCTTCGAGTTTGATACTTGTGATTTTGTCTCCGGATTTGGTTGGATCATAGGTATAGGTGAGTCCTGAGATTTGTAGCATGGTGGTTTTGGCACGCCATTGCTGGTTGAGTACATCACGGATTTGCTGACCCGTCATGGTCATTTTGACAAGGTCATTGTTGAATGGCTGGACGGTGTAAATTTCACCCCAGGTAATTTCACCCGTATCAATATCGGCACGAATGCCACCTGGATTCATAAATGCAATTTGAGTTCCGAGTGCTTGTCTTTGCGCATCGGCAATCAAATCTCCCAATACGGATTCTCCATGTTCATTTTGTTTTGATGTCAGCGGGACAGATGTTGATCCAATAACTCGGTTGATAATCGGTGCTACCTTTGCTTCATATCCGTCAATCATGGCTTTCATGTCAGGATCAGGCCCTATACCTTCTTGGAAGGTAGTGACAATTTCGGCTCGTTTGTTGACAATATCCTTTGTTTTTGGATCGATTTCCACATCGACATCTGCGAAAGCTGTTCCATAAGAATAAGCCTGTACGACCAATTTATTGTCGATGGTTGTGTTCATATAGGCATGGTTGTGTCCACCGAAAATAACGTCAACTTCATCATCCACTCGATTCGCGATATCTACTAATTGACCAGTGGGGTTTTCTCCATTAGGTCCGGAAGTTCCAGGATTATGCGCTAACACCACAATCGAGCGAACCCCCAGCTTTTTCAATTCCGCGACATTTCGATTGATGGCTTCCACTTCATCTGTAAATTTCAATCCGGCAATACCGCTTGGAACAACAACTGTCGGAGTTTCGGTAGTAACTACCCCAATAAATCCTATCGGCATGCCATTAATCTTCATCACTTTGTAAGGTGGTAAAATCGTTTTGCCGGTTTTCTCATCGACAACATTGGCAACAATCCAAGGAAATTTAGAACCGGCGAAATCTCCGGTCCTTGGATGCGTTCCTCCATTAATAAGGCGAAGCAATTCCTTGACTCCCTCATCAAACTCATGATTTCCGACTGTCCCAATATCAAATCCCATACGATTTAAAAATTCAATAGTAGGCTCATCCTGTAAAAGTGCAGAAACTGGGGGACTCGCTCCTACCATATCCCCGGCCTGTACGAGCAAAGTATTCCTATTATCGGCCGCACTTCGCTTCAAATAGGAGGCTAAATAGTCTGCACGACCTGCTGGTTTTCCATTGACCTTTCTTGTGACATTTAACTGTCCGTGCAAATCATTAATTCCTAAAATTTGAATGGGAATGTATCGCTGATTGGGCGCTGGTGGTTTTGCCTTTTTCTGTTGGGCTTCAGGACGATTAGAAATATGACCATGGTATTCTTCTGAAAGTCCTTGGTCACCTTGAATGCCTTGATTTTGCCTGCTAACCTCCTTGGTTTCCGGCTGAGTAACACCTGTAACGTTTATCATCCTATTCAAAGCCTCATCATTAAAATAATGAGCTGTTGCATTTGAAAGTCCTTGCATTTCTACTAAAGTAAAAAGAACAAGGCTAATAACGGCCTTTAACATCCATTTCATTCCTATTCCTCCTAAAAATAGTCTAAAGAAACCAAGGCTATTTTTTGCTTACCCAATGAGGAATATTCGCTACGAAAACAAAAAAAGCCAGGCATCCGATTGGTGCCTGTCACCTTTTCCACTCGTTATTATCTTTTTGCTACTAAACTCTGGTAAGTTGCAGCTGTTCTGATTTCAATGGTAATTTTACCTCGTTGATAGATGGTATTGATCATGATCGGAACCCCTGTTGTATTTTGGAAGCGGAAGTCTTTTCCTCCATAGGAAACGGTAGCATCTCGTCCTTTGGGAACGTAACCCACTGATAAGGAATGATGGTTCCATTCCACATAGTGAACTTTCAATTTGTCCACTGAGTTAAACAGGGTTGAGGAGGTTTGACAGATGCCTCCGCCAATCCCATCGACCAGCTTCTTATCGACGATTTCCTTTGCTTTTTGGTACCCATGTTCAGCGTCACTCGGACCGACGGTATCATTAAATGAGAAAATATCATTTACGCCAACAATAACATTATCGATGGCTTGCGCTGATAGTTCAATATTTTTCGAGCGTCCCACCACACCACTGCCAAAATAGGTGGTGTAGCTGGCAATGACCACTTCTCCTAGATGTGCTGCATCATCTGGCTTATATCCACTTTCATGAACGGTGATTGGCAGTTCGACGTCTCCACCTGCGGAAGAAGCCTGCATCACTTTATCTACCAGTATGGCCTCATCTAAGATAAACTGTGGCGTCCCTTTAATGATTTGGCCATTGGCATCTATTTTGTCTAATTTGATTCTCTTATCATAACCAGGCGTGATTTCTGTTCCCCGCGCCATTTCTTTGGCCCATTCTTCGATTTGCTTTTTATAGGAATCCTGATCTGTAGTATACCCCATTTCTGCTGGTGTAAAAGTTTTGATAACTGCTTTCGTTGTAGGATCCACAATATTTATGACAGCCGGTTTCGGCGGCTCCTGCTTTTTGGGACCGTCTTTAACAGTATTGTTAGGATTCGTTTGTTGAGTTGCCTTTTGTGTGGTTTTTTCCGAGCATCCTGCCACCCCTACTAAACTACTAACAATCAATAAAGAAATTGCCCATCTCCATTTTCCCATTTATCCATGTTCTCCTCTTTTTCTATTCTCTGTGGTGTCATCCGAAATATTGGAGATTCCACCCACCTATCCTATTCCTCCAAGCATGTCAATATGACTAATGCTGAAGGGACAAATTACTGATCCCTTAGGAAAAAAATATAATCTGTTGAGACACTTCTTTCCCCTATTTGATGCAAGATCGATGAGATATTGCCTCTATGATATGTACCATGATTTACGATATGGGCGATAATTTCCTCCCAAGTATTTTGAAACACTTCTCCCTTCGTATTTATGTATGGGATGTGGGACTTTTCCGGAACAACCAAGCTAAATTGTTGAAAAAGCTGCTCAAAACGTTGTAATGCGACCGAAGGATTTTCAAACATAACGCTTTTAATATTTGGTTGGGACAGTCCCTGTAATCGTTTCAACCATAACGTATCTACCTGGAAAATATGCTCGAAGATGTTGGCGATCGAAGGAAAAGTATTTTTCACTTCCTTTGTAAAAAGACCAGGATCCAGTTTAGACAAATGATGTAGCATTCTTTTATTTGCCCAATAATGGTAGTTTAGATTTATTACTATTGACCTCATTATAACCCCCTAAATAAATAAATGCTTGTCCCAAAACTTGTAATTTCCATTATAATTCATTCTCTATGTCGAATTGTGTCCCTTTATAAGTGAATTGATATTTATAAAAAAAAACACTAGTATGCTAGTGTTTTAAGTGAAAATCTAGTTTTGGTGAGTGGGAACGATTAAAACCGGTATCTCTGTTTTATGGAGAATACCATTGGAAACACTTCCTAATACAGTCCCTTTAAAGACCCCCAAGCCTCTTGATCCTACGACAATATAATCCACATTCAATTCTTTCGCAGTATGACAAATTTGTTGTGTAGGATCTCCTATTTTCATGATTAATTCGTATGGAACTTTGATCGTTTTCATCAATTCCACTGCTTGCTTGGTTGCATCTTCAAACAATTCCTGTTGGTATTCCTTTATCTGCTCTTCATCGATAAATAATTTGTTATGAATCGTATGAAAAGAGGGCTGAACATTTAATAGGTATAGCTTTCCTTGTGAGGCATTTGCAAATCGAATTGATTCTTTCAGGGCTTGCATGGAATAATCAGAACCATCTACACCAACCAATATCCGTATATCCATCTCCATTGCCACCTTTTAAATATAATTTTCAATATGATTACTATCACTTACATTTTACCATTTATCCCATTGTGAATATTTGAATAATTTATGAATTACCTAATATTTTACAATACAAGGCCATCTTCTATGATTTAATAAAATTAGATGATTATTCCATTCTAATTTTTAGAAAGGAGGAAATGGCGATGTGGTTTACAAAAGGTATTCGGGAAACTTTATCAGAATTAGACACAAATTTACAATCCGGTCTTTCCACTGAAGAGGCAAACAAACGACTTGAGAAATTCGGACCGAATGAATTTATTGACCACCAAAAGCCTTCCTTTATTACACTATTCATGAGGCAAATCAATAGCCCACTGATTTATATCTTGCTATTGGCTGCTATCATTTCTATAGCAGTAAGTGAGTACAGTGACGCTATCATCATAGCAGTTGTCATTATTCTAAATGCTGTGATTGGACTCATGCAGGAAATGAAGGCGGAAAAAGCATTAGAAGAGCTAAAGAAAATGACAACTCCCAAGGCAGTCGTCAAACGGGATGGGATCCTTCAGGAAATTCCCTCCGAACGATTGGTTCCAGGTGATATTGTCATGATTGATGCGGGACGTTACATTCCTGCAGATTTACGACTGATGGAGACAGTTAACTTAAAAATGGAAGAATCCTCATTAACAGGAGAATCAGTTCCGGTAGAAAAGGATGCAAACTGGAAAACGGAAACCACTAACTCCATGGCCGACCAGCAAAATATGGCTTTTATGTCGACCCTTTCCACTTATGGTCGTGGTCAAGGTGTGGTTGTTCATACAGGTATGAACACAGAGATAGGGAAAATTGCCAATATGCTTGGGGAGCAAACACATGAACAAACCCCGTTGCAGCTAAAATTAACAGAGTTAGGAAAAATTCTTGGATTTGGGGCAGTCATTATTTCTGCCATCATTTTTACCATTGGATTTTTCCAAGATCGAAATCCGATGGAAATGTTTCTGATTGCTGTTAGTCTGGCCGTTGCAGCGATTCCCGAAGGCCTTCCGGCAATTGTAACCATCGTTCTGGCTTTAGGTGTTCAAAGAATGATCAAACGACGTGCAGTAGTTCGAAAACTTCCAGCCGTTGAGACTCTTGGAGCAGTCAGCGTGATATGTTCCGATAAAACCGGCACACTCACTCAAAATAAGATGACAGTTACCCATGTATTCCTTAATGGAAAAAGTCAGCTCATCTCTTCGGTGGAGCACACTTCTAATCTAGAAAAATTATTTTTTGAAGCGATGGCCTTATGTAATGATGCGAAGGTCTTAGAGGAAAAGCAAACCGGTGATCCTACAGAAATAGCTCTCATCATTGCGGCGGGAAAAGCTGGGATCAACAAGCAGCAATTAGACTTGGAATATAATCGAATATTTGAAATTCCCTTTGATTCCGATCGTAAAATGATGACTACCGTACACAAGAAAAATGACCAGACTTTTGCTATGGTGAAAGGAGCATTGGAAAGTATTTTACCATTAGTCACCCATATTGTCATTGATGAGAAAGCAGTTCCAATTTCACCGGATTTAATTAATATGATAAAAGCTGAGGCAAACAAAATGTCTAGTGAAGCTTTGAGAGTCCTGGGAATTGCCTATAAAGAGGTTGAACCGCAAGAAAATTTCACTCTGCAATCCCTTGAAAAAGACCTTATTCTCCTGGGAATGACCGGTATGATTGACCCTCCTCGTGAAGAAGTAAAGGAAGCCATTTCGCTATGTAAACAAGCCGGAATCAAAACGGTAATGATTACCGGGGACCATCAAAAAACAGCCTTTGCCATTGCTAAACAGCTTGGTATTGCCAGTCATGATGGTGAAACTATTTCCGGTGCAGAACTAGATTCACTGGAGGAGCATGAATTCATTGAAAAAGTGAAACATCTTCGTGTTTTTGCCCGTGTTTCACCGGAACATAAGGTGAAAATTGTGAAGGCACTTAAAGCAAATGGAGAGATTGCCTCGATGACCGGGGACGGAGTCAATGATGCCCCTTCTCTTAAACAGGCTGATGTCGGAGTAGCAATGGGAATGAGCGGGACGGATGTGGCAAAAGGAGCAGCAGATATTATCTTGACAGATGATAATTTTGCCACAATTGTGGCAGCTGTGGAAGAAGGAAGAAACATCTATCAAAATATAAAAAAATCAATTTTATTTTTATTATCCTGTAACCTAGGTGAAATTATAACCTTGTTCCTTGCCATTTTACTTGGCTGGCCTACACCACTGACAGCGATTCATATATTATGGATTAATCTGATAACTGACACTTTGCCAGCCATATCTCTGGGTGTTGACCCGGATGACCCAGATATTCTGAAGGAGCAGCCGCGCTCGATTAAAGAAAGTATTTTTGCTCATGGCGGTGCTGCCTTTACAATTATGAACGGTATCTTGATTGGGGTCATAACACTATTTGCTTTTACAGCGGGATTGACGATATACACTGGGGCTGAATCCATATTTTCAATAGATTTTGCCCATGTATCTAAGGATGCTCTCACCCATGCTCAAACCATGGCTTTTATTACCTTAAGCGTCTCCCAGTTGTTTCATTCTTTTAATGTAAGAAATCAGCACAAATCACTAATTGAAATTGGACTTTTGACCAATAAATTTCTTATTGCATCTATTAGTATAGGAATCATCCTTCAAGCCTCTTTAGTGCATATTCCGTTGTTTAACCGTATTTTCGAGATTCATAGCTTAGTAATGAAGGATTGGCTCCTAGTACTTGCTCTTTCCCTCCTACCGGTTCTTGTTAATGAATTATGGAAAGCTGGTAAAAGAATCATCCATTTGCCGTATCAAGGTAAAAGCAATACCACCAAAAATGCATAACAATAAAAGCCCCGTATTATATATGGGGCTTCTAACGATTAGGCACGTTTCTTTTTACCGCAAAATCCACCTTTATCCCAAAATCCTTTTTCGGAACAGCCAATACAGGTAAATCCAGCTCGAATACAACGTTCTTCCATAATGGATTCGCAGGCATTAAAGGCGGTTGGACCCTTACAGCCCAACTTGAACAAACAATACCCTTTTCGAGCCCCTTCATCGTCATAGGATTCCGCAAATAATTTTTGATCAAAGTATGGCTTGCGGTGACATGTCATATGTACAGTTGTTCCATAAAAAACCTTTGGGCGTAGTTTTTTATCAAGTTCCGGTAATTCTCCATGAAAATGAAGATGCAATAAGGTACCAATAATGACCTCCGGAATGGGTGGACAGCCAGGAACAAGGGCAACTGGCACATTTTCAGGAATGATCGCTCTAATATCAACAGTTTGGGTGGGATTCACTCCTGCAGCAGGAATACCGCCCCATGCCGAACAGCTTCCAAAAGCAATGACCGCCTTGGCATTCTGGGCAGCAGTTAAAATTTCCTCCCTCACAGATTTACCGGCGATCATTAGAAAATCATCGCTTCCAGGAATCCCTCCTTCAATGGCCAGAACATATTTACCCTTATACTCTTCATAAATGGCTTCTTTATATTCTTCTGCTTGTACACCACTGGCCACTGATAATAGTTCACTGTACTCCAAGGAAATAAAATTAAGTATGGTTTCCAAGGTTGTCGGTTCGGACGAGCGGATAAAAGCCTCCTTACATCCCGTACAATCAAGTGCACTGATCCAAATGACAGGCAGCCTTGGGTCTGTTTTATTCAGCATATCTTCTGTTACATTGATGGCTTCCAACCAATTATAATTCGGCACTTCATTCACCCCTGATAGTCTTTATTATGATTTAAAGTATAGGGTCAATGAACGGAACGTGTCCATTAATTGTAAAAATATTCACAAGTATTTCTTTAGTATAAAAACAACTTGTTAATACTAATAAAGGAGATACCTTTGAGGTATCTCCCTTTTGAACTACTCACATGCATAGTGATCCTTATCACGATCCAGCAATGACTGATACGCCGGGTGTGTCGAAGGTACTCCATTTGGATAAACTTTTCTCAATTCGGTGCAGTTTTGAAAGAACACTTTTACCCCATCATTTGAGCTTTTTCCGCCTGAGGAGGAACTGCTTTTCCCAGAGTACTCTCGATCTAAATCCCCTTTTGTTGTACCTTGTTGGTCATATGACCAGAGACCGCGATTAGCTTCTCGGGCTTCCCTGGCAAATGTTACAAAGTATTGGCTGTATTTTACATCTGGAGGATAAGTCGAAGGTTCAGCATAACCATTTATAACTAGGTCAGCATTATACATTTTCGCTCTTATTTCTGCTTCATCCATGTCATTTGTAGGAACTGTTACCCAAATTATGCGTAAAATCCTACCGTATCGATCAGTTTCAGATACATCCTTTTGCAGCCACACATGTTTTCCAGTCAGTTTAGATTTGGTATAATTACTGGCTTCCTTGCCATACTCTTCTATTCTCGTTGTTGATTCTGGTGTGTTAACCCCAACCAATCTGATTTTTCTACCGTCAGTTGTGACCACAGTATCCCCATCGACTACTCTGCCTATGGTTGCCTGTTCAAGTTTCATACTTGCTGCTAGCTCAGCTTGACTAGTTTGCTTTTGAACAGATGGTTGATCAGTTTTTGAAGTAGAGGTATTATCCGTTGATTCAGTAGATTCCCTTGAAGATTGCACCGCTACTTTTGATTCGTCCTTGGAAGCGTCGTGGATATTGCAACCTGAAAGAAGGAAGAACATACAACCCACCATAAACGCGGTCTCCAGTTTTGAGAATTTCACTTTACCCTCTCCTGTTACTTTTGTATCATAACAATTGTAACGCTAATTTAGACAAAATAACACTATAATAATGTAAAAAACCTCCTATTTCGACAATAGGAGGTAGTTTTTTGAAGATTATTTGCGTTTTTTGTTTTGTGATTTTGTCATTCGGCCAATCATAAATGCTCCAGCAGCCACTCCAAGGATGGTGTTCGTTTTCTTATTAAATACTTGTTTGGCCACAAGATTTAAGTTTTGTGGTCTCTCAGCAAGTCGACGCATAAAGTATCCGTACCAATCGTTTCCAAATGGAACATATGTACAGAAATTATACCCTTCGCTTGCAAGCTTCAATTGAAGTTCTCTTCTAAAGCCATAGAGCATTTGGAATTCGAATTTATCATTAGGAATGTTATGTTTCTTTACAAATTCCTTAACATGATTAATGATTCGATGGTCATGAGTCGCAATGGAAGTATACTTGCCGTTCAGCAGGTGCCATTCGATTAGTTGAATATAATTTTTATCGATGTCTTTTTTATCCTGATAAGCGATCTCTTCAGACTCTTTGTAGGCACCTTTAACCAAACGAATTCGATAGTTTTCATATTTTTCAAGGTACTCAATAGCTTTATGGAAATAAGCTTGAATAACTGTTCCTACATTATCATATTCGACGGAAAGAGCATCTAATAAGTCAAACGTTGGTTCAAGATGCTTGAAGTCCTCCATGTCAATATTGACGAACATATTATATTTGCTTGCTTCATGGACAATTTCTTTCAAATTGTTATAGCAGAATGTGTAATCAATATCCAAACCCAATTGAGTTGGTTTTAAAGAAATATGTGCATCTACATTGTTAGAATGAATGGCGTCGATCACCTTTAAAATATTTTCCTTCGCAGCAAGTGCCTCTTCTTCTTTAAACACAAATTCCCCAAGATTATCAACTGTACAGGAAATCCCGTGAGAATTTAATTCCTTAATACTCTTAATAGCCTCGTCAATATTAGTACCGGCTACAACTGTTTGCGCACCCATCTTTAAGCCGTACTTCTTCGCAGTGCTATTTAGAAATTGATTCTGTGATAACCCCATAAAAAAATCCTTCAACATCCCGATAGCTCCTAACTTACTGTGATTTTTTTCTCAACAAAAACATTATAGCATACGCTTTCAATAAAAATTATTTTAAGAAAATTCAAAATGCAAGGTACCAGTCTCTTTTTTCACTTCAAAAAAGGGACTGGTACTGCGTTTTTATGAACTTACAACCAATTGTCGTCACCACTGTCCCAGCCATTAAAGTTATTGTCGTCTAGTTGGTTATCGTTATCATCATCGGAGTCTAAATCGTCCATTTGGTTGTTATCTTGATATTTCCCCAGTTCTTCTTGCAGCTGATCAATTTCATGTTCTTGGATGATATTTTGATCCATCAGTTCCTGCATAATTTCGTGGTCCTGTAATTGCTGCAAGGCGTGAAATTGGTCAAATCCAATTCTCCCCTGCTCAAATAAATAGGTTAACAAGGCACCGGCAGCCATTCCCCCGGCAAACGAGCCAAATCCGCCAAATCCACCTGGACCACGACCTGATCCATAGTACCCCTGTCCTGTTCCGCCAAATCCCCCACGCTGCGGTTCATAAATATCAACACGGTTTCTTTGTTGGAGAGGCTTGATGATTAGAAAATGAACCAACACAATGACAATGATAACGCCGATTAAAAACATCTTTATCATACCTCACTTAAATGGATTCCTATGAATAGTTTCAATCAAGTTTATTGATTTACTCGTTAAAAATAATAACGCAAAATGACAAATTTATAAAGAAAACTAGCCGATTGGCGATCAACATGTACCAAGATAAATACGCAAGTTTCTTAATATAACTAAATTCACTGTTAATGAATATTGTTAATTTTCATCATCGACTAATGGTTTAGTATAATTTAATAAAATATTCCTATAATCCCAATTTTTAGGTGAATCGTGTTAGAATTAAATTAATTAGTCTTACAGACATAAGATAAACATGAATTTGAAAGGTGGTTCTAATTTGGAAAACAATACTGTTCCGTTAAAAAAATACAGTATGATCAGTTATAGTTCGTTTGCTATTGGAATAGTTTGCTTCTTTATAGTGTTTGTAACACCAACAAGAATAGCTAATAACGGGAATTTAGTTGGGGATTATATAACGTTTTTTCTTACTGTTATGGGTGTTTTTCTATCTTTAGTCGGAATAGTGAAGAAAACTGAGAAAAAGTTAATTCCTATAGTATCATTAATTCTCTCTTTGTCTTTCTTTATATTCTGGATAATCACGTTCATCTTGTTGCTTACTGGTAAAATTCCATTTGCTCCGTAGTGTACAGATGTTTTTTAAATCATGAAAGAGCCTATTAAGGCTCTTTTTCTTCTGCCGAAATATCTACACAAATGTAAACAGAGCTTAAATAAAAGAAAAGCCCTCGAACAGAGAGCTTTTCTTGAAGAAAGGAAAATGGTGCCTGGCACCTTTTTCTTGTTTTTGGATTACATTAATTTTCAGCAAGTTTTGCTGTCATTTTTTTTTCAGTTTGTGTTCCTTGCATAGGTTCTTCGGCTTGCTTTGAGCGTTTAATGAAGAAAGCGAGAACTAAGGCTACCGCTGCGATCCCTGTTGCAATGAGGAAGGCAAAGTTAATTCCTTTTAGCATGGCTTCCATCATGATTTGTTGTTTCATTTGGGCAATTACTTGTGGAGTTGGCTGGGTGGTTAAATGTTTCATCGCCGCTGCACCAAGTTCCTTTGCGGATGTTTCTGTTTTATTTGTCATAACCGTGACCATTAAGGCAGTACCAATAGCCCCTGCCACCTGGTTCATTGTGTTGTTCATCGCAGTTCCGTGTGGATAGAAACGCTTTGGTAATTGATTTAATCCGTTTGTTGAAACTGGCATCATCACCATGGACATACCAAATGAACGAATGGAGTAAATCAAAATTAAATGTTTATAGGTGGTATGCAAGGTTAATTGACTAAATTCATATGTTGTCACAACAATAATGATTAGCCCGATAACAGCTAAAATCCGACCGCCAATTTTATCAAACAATTTACCGGTAATTGGCGACATGAATGCCATCAACAATGCCCCAGGTAAAAGCAACAAGCCGGCATCCATTGGTGAAATTCCACGGAGATTTTGCACATAAATTGGTAATAAAATCATCCCGGAAAATAAGGCCATATTGACGACCATCGCAATAGCTGATGATAATGCAAACATTGGATATTTATAAACTCGGAAATTTAGTAATGGTGCATCTTGTTTTAATTGACGAATGATAAAAATGATTAACGATATAACCCCAACAGTAATGGTGCCATAAACCTCAGGACTATCCCAGCCTTTAGTACCTGCTGAGCTGAACCCATAAAGGATTCCTCCAAAACCGATACTTGATAAAATTAAGGATAGAAAATCTAATTTGATGTGAACTTTTTCTTTCTTATCCTTTAGCATGAAAAATCCGATTAAAAGGACAATAATCGCTATTGGAGTGATAAAGTGGAACAACATTCTCCAATCATAGTGTTCGATAATCCAACCTGATAAAGTTGGGCCAATGGCTGGAGCGAACATAAGGATTAGTCCAAAAACCCCCATCGCGGCTCCTCTTTTTTCAACTGGGAAGCTGACAAGCATTACATTCATTAATAACGGCATTAGGATCGCTGAACCGGATGCTTGCAGCATACGACCTGTTAATAATAATGGAAAAACATGAGCGAATCCTGCGACAATTGTACCGAGTGAAAATAATAGCATTGCCGATAAGAAAATATTTCTAACTGTATACTTTTGAATTAAAAACGCTGTAGAAGGAATTAAAATTCCGTTCACCAGCATAAATCCGGTTGTTAGCCATTGGACGGTAGATGCCTCGATATCTAAATCCTTCATAATGGATGGAAGTGCGATATTTAATAATGTATTATTTAAAAATGCAATAAATGCACCGACCATCAACACAGCAATCACACCATACGGCGGACGGTCATTCTTTTTAATGGATTGATCCATAAATGTAATTTCCCCCTTGGACGAATAGTTCAATTTATTGAACTCAAATTTTACATAAACACTATCTTATACCTTAAGTATAAAAAATGCAATAAAAAAATCCTTTAATTTAATGGTTTTAACGAGAAAAATAAGAACATCTACTATTTTTATACACATAGTCTAAATTTACCGAAATCATCCTGACCTTATTTTTCAACGAATGTCACGAAAATAAACGGGATTTTTGGCAAATGAATTTTCGCACATACTTCCATATTGCTATAATGAGGGTATATACAACTGAGAGGAGATTGTGAAATGCCTGAAGTTAAAAGCATCGTGGATAAATTGGGATTGCAAAAATATTTGAAAAAGCTTGTTCTCCAAAAACCAGAAGATCTTGATGAGTTACATGAACTGGAGTTTGATTCTACGATCAAACAGGAACAGTATGACCTCATTTTTGCATTTGTATTTAGTTTAGACGAGTTCTCTTCCCTGCTTCATGAAATCATTGATCGTCATTTACTGGAGGATAATGGCTATACCTATGTTGCATATCCTAAAAAAAATAACAAAAAATACAAGGAATACATAGATCGTGACCAACTCTTACCTGCATTGGCGTCGGATGAGGATGGCTATGTTTTTAATAGTCAAATCAAATTTTCCAGGATGGTCAGTTTAAATGACACCTTTACCGTTGTGGGACTTAAATCAGTCCCAAAAAAAGCGAAAAAAACAACATCGACCAAAAGCAGTCAATGTGTTGATGATTACATCGTCCATATAGAAGATATTAAAAAATACCTTTCTAAAAATAATGAAGTACAAAAGGTTTATCATGATCTAACGCCTGGATATCAGAAGGATTGGGCAAGATATATTTATAGTGCAAAGCGTAAAGAAACACAGGACAAACGACTTTTAGAAATGGAGAGCGTATTAGCAGAAGGCTATAAAACGATTGACCTATATAAAAGAAGAAAGAAATAAGATAAAAAAGCCCTAATATTCCAGAGTAAGGTCTGGTTTATTGGGGCTTTTATGGTATTAAGCACCTTTTTTTCTTTGTTTTTTAACTAGCGCCAACCCGCCCAGCATATACAGGTATCTCCATTCAATCACTCGTTTCATGAATGCTGCTACATGACCATTGATATGATGGTTGTAGACGATTCCGGAACCGTTGCCTTTTCCAAGTGAAAGAACCATGCCTCTGTAGTGATATTGGAATGGTTTATAGGGTTGTCCATAAATTTTCATTGCAATGTTGTAGCCGCAATATTGTCCTTGTTGTATGGCAATTTGTGCTGTTGCTGGATATGGAATTCCTTTTTCGTTTAAACTTGCCGAGGCATCTCCTAACACAAACACGTCATGGTGACCAGGTACCTCACAGAATTCATTAAGTTTCACCCGACCATCCATTAGCTCGAATCCCAGACCATTCAATAATGGATTCCCCTGGATTCCTCCAGCCCAAATGAAGGTGTCAGATAAAATTTCAGTACCGTCTGCTAATAGGACTTTCTCATTATCGATCCTTGTAATTGTCACGCCAAGTTTATATTCAAAAGACAGTCGATTTAAAGAATTGATGGCATCTGCGACAATCAAATCAGGCATTCCAGGCAGTACTTGTTGATTTGGCTCGAGAACCGTTACGTGCACATCATTAACATTGACCGCAAATTGTTCACAAAAGACAGGAATGCTTTCCTTTAATTCGTGAATAAACTCCATTCCGGTAAAACCTGTTCCTCCAATAACGATATTCAGCTTTCCCGAAGGGTTTTGACTGTAGGATAAGAATTGCTCCTCAAGATGGTTATGCAGCCTGTAGGTCGCTTCCCAATCTGTTAAAAAGAATCCATTCTCTTTTAGCCCTGGAATATCTATATTTTTTGGTGTACCTCCTATCCCCACCACAACAAAGTCATAAGATAAAGTTTGGTTTTTACAAAAAACCTCTTTTCGCAATGTGTCCAATCCGATGACTTCATCTTGAATAAAGGTCACTCTTTCTGGATCAATCAGCTCAGAAATAGGTATCTTTATCGTTTCAGGGTCCACTGTCCCTGCACCTGCTTCATGCACCTTTGTTGTGAAATAATGATAATCGTTTTTGTTGACTAAAATGATCTCAATCCTAGTTGGATGAACCTTTTTCTGGAGCGACAATGCCGTCATTAAACCTGCATATCCAGCTCCTAGGATCACTACTTTCTTTTTTTCACGTTCCATGGTTTGCTCACCTCTTCACAAACTCTATTTACCTTTATTATAAATCCAATACCTTAAATTAACAATAACGGCTAAAGCTGTTTATAAAAAATGTCATATTTTTTATAAGGTTCTGAGTTGGTCATTTGACTTGTTACGTATTAAACATGGTATCCTAGTGAAAATGGTTAGTTTACCTTCCAGCGGAAAAAACGTTGATTAACCAAACTTTAAATAAAAGGTGAGAGTGTTATGGAAATATTCATCAGTGAAGCGGCACTTAGTTGGTTTAAAGAAGAAGTAGAATTGGCAAGTGGAGATCATGTCAAATTTTACAGTCAAATATACGGAAGCAGCCCCATTCAAGAAAACTTCGCCCTCGGGTTCACGGTTGACAACGAACCTGTGGACACGGCCGTGAAAACGGAAAAAGGCGGAATCATCTTCTATGTAGAAAGTTCGGACTTATGGTTTTTCAATGGTCATAACCTTCATGTAGATTATAACCCCAATAAGGATGAACTAGAATTCAGCTATTCAAAATAAAAAAATGCCGAGGCGTGCAGCCTTGGCATTTTTTTATCAGCTTAGTCGTGGAAATTCGTTCCATCTGTGACAGCCTTCACGATGCCGACACGAACGACGAAGTCACCGAAGTGTTCCCCATCGTATTTTTCTTTGGCAAAACGAGCAAGTAAGACGCGTAATTCAGCAAGAATTTCTTGTTCGCCAATATTTTCACGATAGATTTTGCTTAGTCGGCTGCCATCGAATGCAGCTCCGAGGTACATGTTGTATTTGCCTGGTGCTTTCCCAATAAAGGCAATCTCACCAAGAGTATGCCGGGCACAGCCGTTTGGACAGCCGGTCATCCGAATCGTGATTTCTTCTTCGCGAAGACCGTTCTCATCAACGATCTCCTCTATTTTATCAATCAATGTCGGTAAGTAGCGTTCTGCCTCGGCCATGGCCAATCCACAGGTTGGAAGTGCCACGCACGCCATAGAATTGCGACGAAGTGCAGAGTAGTGCTTTCCATCTGTTAATCCGTATTGTTCAATCAATTCACTGATTTGCTTCTTTTTCTGGGTTGAAACATTGGCAATAATCACGTTTTGATTGGCGGTTAATCGGAATTCTCCATCATGAACCTTGGCAATTTCCCGTAACCCAGTCATTAATTTATAATCGTCAAAGTCAGCAATTCGGCCTCCTTCAACAAACAAATTGAAATGCCATTTTCCTCGTACACCATTTACCCAGCCATAACGATCCCCATTTGACTCGAATTTGAACGGTTTTGCTTCGGCGAGCTTCCAGCCAAGACGTTTCTCCAGTTCTTCCTTTACGACCTCTAAGCCAAGTCGGTCAACGGTATATTTAAAGCGGGCATTTTTACGCTCTGAACGATTTCCGTAATCCCGTTGGATGGTAATTGTTTTTTCGGCAATTTCATATAACTTATCAGGTGTACAAAAACCGATGACCTTTGATAATTGCGGATAGGTCGCTTTATCGCCATGGGTCATCCCCATTCCGCCACCAATGGCCACGTTAAATCCAATGAGCTTGTCGTTTTCCACTATGGCAATAAATCCTAGATCCTGTGAAAAAACATCAATATCATTTTGAGGTGGGATGGCAATCCCAATTTTAAATTTACGAGGTAAATAAAGCGGTCCGTACATTGGTTCCACTTCATCCACGTCAGGTGTTCCAGCAACCATTTCCTCATCAAGCCAAATTTCGTGGTAGGCTCTTGTGCGCGGAAGCAGATCATTACTTAAACGTTTCGACCACTCATACACTTCCTCATGAATTTCCGATTGATAAGGGTTGGAAATACACATCACATTACGGTTTACGTCACCGCAGGCAGCAATCGTATCCATAAGTGACTTATGAATGGTTTGGATGGTATCCCGCATATTCCACTTTAAGATCCCGTGCATTTGGAAGGTTTGTCGTGTCGTTAGTTTTAATGTGCCATTTCCGTTTCGTTGTGCCAATTCATCCATTGTCAGCCATTGATCAGGAGTTGCCACTCCGCCGGGTAAGCGAACACGAAGCATGAATTGATAAGCAGGCTCCAATTTTTGTTTTTGGCGCTCATTGCGAAGGTCGCGGTCATCCTGCAAATAGCTGCCATGGAACTTCATTAATCGGTTATCGTCATCGGATATCCCCGAACTAAGCGGTTCTAATAAGGATTCCTTGAGTGTTCCCCGTAAATAATTACTTTCTATCTTAATCCGCTCAACATCACTTGGCGGGCCATCTGGCGCTTTCAGTAATTGCTTCACCATTTTTTACAAAGACTCCTTCCGTCGAAAAAAATCAGTATACGTCACGTTGATAACGTTTTTGCTGCTGCATATCGGCCAAATAAGCTTCCGCTTCAGCACGGCTTAAGCCGCCTTCGTTTTCAATAATCTCAAGAAGTGTAGCGTGGACATCATGGGCCATGTGTTTTTCATCGCCACAGATATACACCACTGCCCCTTCTTGAAGCCATGAGAATAATTCCTTGCTAT
>NZ_JBALNY010000117.1:0-4029 GCF_036962145.1 Bacillus sp. JJ1764
TTTTGGGTGGCTATCTACACGTTTTGTGGTTTATCAACGTGTTCCGGGTGGGTATCGACGTATTTTTTGGATTTATCAACGCTTTTTGGGTGGATATCCACACGTTTTGTGGTTTATCAACGAGTTTTGGGTGGATATCCACGCGTTTTTGGGATTTATCGACGCATTTCGTGAAATATCACCGTGTCTTTGCGGTTACCAACGTACTTAAAGTGATATCAACATAAATTAAAACGCCTCCCACAATCAGGAGGCG
This sequence comes from Bacillus sp. JJ1764, assembly GCF_036962145.1. Classification (NCBI taxonomy): domain Bacteria; kingdom Bacillati; phylum Bacillota; class Bacilli; order Caryophanales; family Bacillaceae; genus Bacillus; species Bacillus sp. JJ1764. The sequence continues at coordinate 257 of NZ_JBALNY010000117.1, forward strand.
TTTTCCCTATTATTTATTTACCATGCGGACGGTTCCGCTTCAAATCTTCACCTGTTTCAAATTCAACCAATTCTTCACTCGTTCTCATCGCTTTTTTACGATTATTGTTACGCTGAGCATTTTGGTTACCAAGTTTCTGTCTGCCCACACCTATCATCTCCTTTTTTAAGAGGTCAATGATAGTATGAGTGAAAGTCTGCCTTGTTATTCTTTTTCAAATATGGGCGGTTTTCTAGATTTCGTCAGTTGTTCAAAAGCATATGCTACTTCAATTAACACGGGCTCACTGTAAGCTGTTCCTGCAAAGGTAATCCCGACTGGTTCTCCCAGTGAAGTATAGCCAATCGGAACGGCAATGGAAGGATATCCGGCTTTGGCGCTAATATGTGACCCTTCTTCCCCAGGAAAAACAATGACATCTAACTGATTTTTTTCTAAGGCATAATCAATTCCCTGCTTTGTGGCATGATAACGCTCAAACTCCAGCGCCTCAATATACTCTTTTTCCCGCAAAGATCCGCTCGTTGCTTCAGATTCAAGCAACACAGACTGCCCATATTTCAACATTTTTTCTTCATCTTGAAGATTAAATTCGATTAAATCAGCTAGACTTCTAATCGGGACGGTCGGAGGCAACTGGCTTAAATATGAATTTAAGTCTGCTTTAAACTCATACGTTAATACATCGTATTTCCAGTCCTCCTTTGCGCTCGGTATTTCTATTTCTTCCATCACCACAGAGCCTGAATTTTTTAACACTTCAATGGCTCTAAGCACAACCTCTTGTTTTTCTTTATTTAGAAACTGGATAAATCCATCTAAGGCGATTCCGATTCTCTTGCCAGCGAGTCCGTCTTTTTTTAAGTGAGTAGTAAAATCTCGATCAGCAAGCGGGTTGGTCAAAGTAATCGGATCTTCCTCGTCTACCCCACATAGCGCAGTCAACAGGATCACCGCATCCTCCACCGTTCTTGCCATAGGCCCTGCTGTATCATGGGTGTGAGCGATCGGGATAACACCTCGGCGACTAATCAGACCAACAGTTGGTTTGATGCCTACGAGAGAGTTTTGACAAGACGGATTAAGTATAGAACCTGATGTTTCTGTCCCAACTGCTGCTACCGCCAAATTGGCAGCAATCGCAGCTCCTGACCCTGAACTTGAGCCGCCAACATCAAACTTATCCGGTCCATATGGATTAAGGACCTGGCCACCGCGAGAGCTATAACCGTTCTTCATGCCGATTGCGATGAAATTGGCCCACTCGGTCATGTTTGTTTTTCCGAGAATTACTGCTCCGGCTTTTCGCAATTGTTCAGCGACAAAGGAATCTCTGGGGGCAATCGATTTCTTTAAGGCCAAGGACCCTGCGCTGGTATGCATTTTATCATGGGTATCAATGTTATCCTTAATTAAAATCGGAACCCCGTGCAAACTGCTGCGAGGACCAGTCCGCCGACGCTCTGCATCAAGAGCAGCAGCAATTTGTAAAGCGTCAGGATTAACCTCCAGAACGGAATTAATCTTTGGGTCTATCGAAGCAATCCTGTACAAGTAAAGCAAAACCAATTCCTGTGAAGTTAGCTCCTCACTAGCAAACTTCTCCTGTATTTGCCGAATCGTCACTTCCTCCAGCCATTCTTCACCTAATCGCCTTAACTTCGGATTCTCCATTTCTTCCCCTCCAAATGGTCCTATCTTGAAGATTGTCCACCCCAGGTAGACAAAATGCCATTTTGTCCACGGGCGGTGCCTGTCACCCTATATTTTTCACCCTTTATAAGTTAATTTCATTTTTGCCGTAGTTTTTGTTGTTCTTCTGCGATCTGTCCTTTGAAGAAGATTCGTTTGTGAACGGGTACTTTTAGTTCGCGGCAATAGCGTTTGAGTTCGCGTTCTTCTCGTTCGGTGACTAGTGAGATGACGATGCCATTGGCGCCCATTCGGCCGGTTCTGCCTGCCCGGTGGATGTATTGGTTGATATCGCGCGGGAGGTCGATTTGGACGACGTGGGTAATTCCTTGGATATCTAGGCCTCTTGCAGCGACGTCGGTAGCGATGAGCATGGTTATTTTTCCTTCACGGAAGTCCTTTAGCGCTGCCTGACGCTCCAGTTTCTTCATATCGCTGTGTAATACGGCAACGGAGAGCTCTTTGAAATTTAATTTTTCTTTTAAAACTTGAATTTCCCCAATGTCATTAATGAACGCAAGGGTTTTACTGTTTTCTAAGCGGGCAATCTTTTCAAGCAGCTTGGCTTTTTCTCGTTTTTCCCCAAAGAAATATATGTGCTCTACTTCGCCTGATTGAGAAATCTCATCTTTGGAAATCCGAATGACTTCCGGCTGTTTTGTCAATTCTTTCGCCAGTTTTTCAGCACCCGCCTTAAGGGTTGCCGAAAATACCACGACTTGTCGGTCAGCCATTGCGGATTTAACGATGCCTTGAACAGAGCTGAGATGCTCCGGAATAAGTAGCTGGTCCCCTTCATCTAGGACAATCATTTTAACCTCATGCATCTTTACTTTTTTCTGTTTAATTAACTCCAAGAGCCTTCCAGGAGTGGCGAAAATAATGTGAGGACGCTTTTTTAATTTTTCCAGCTGCCGTTTCAGGTTGGCTCCGCCAATAATAGATGTACCTCTAATGCCGCTACCTTCTGACCATTTTTGGAATTCTTGGAAAATCTGCATAACCAGCTCTTGAGAAGATGCCAACACAACCGTTTGCAGTGCCTGAGATTCCGGTTCCATTTTGTTTAGCAGAGGCAGTAAATAGGCTAATGTTTTCCCTGTGCCTGTCGGGGATTCAGCGATCAGATCCTTCCCTTCAAGAATGAATGGAATCGCTTCCTGTTGAACGGCCGTTTCCGTTTGGAACCCCGATTTTTCCCATATATTTTGTAAAAAAGGCTTAAGTGTGTTTATCATACATGACTCCTTTAAAATCATTCATTTCTTATTGATACTAACTTATCATGCGGGCAGTGTCCAGATTTCAAGGGTTAGATTGAAGGATTTAAGTAGAAGATGATCCATACGATGTGCAGAACGATGACGGAGAAATACAGAACGCAGGTCGAAACCAATAACATCCGAATTTTTCCTTGTAATGGTCGAAGATAATATAAACCGAGTAGCACAAGCGGGAGGATAATTTTTATAAAATAAAAATAGTACCAACCATGCTCCATGACCATTCTCATCATGGGATTTCCTTCTTCTATGACACCAGACACAATCCCCAATTGGGTCAGTAAGGCATCCAATGTCCCCGCAATCAGCAGAAATATACAAAGCCTCATTCATTATCCTCCCTAAAATCTTGCCAATTTATCAATCCGTGCCTTTTTCAGCATTACTCCAAAACATTCCAATCAAATAATAACATATTAAGAATTATTTTGTTCTTAAAAACGCACAACAACATAAAAAAATACCCCCTAACAACGGGGATATAACTTTTAATATTAATCTAATTTAACAGCCATTAATCGGAAATGCATCGGTTCTAATTCAGTGACGATCACATTCATCCCCAAAGATTGTAAGTTTGCAATCAGTGGCTCCGCGCGATGAGGTAGATGAATTTCAATAATACTGTCTTTAGGAGCAGCTTTAATTGCATTTAATATTTCACGCCTCGGGTGTTCCCCTTTAGCTATTCTTGCACGCATATCGATGATGACTCTTTTTCCCTCAATTTGAATTCCTTCAGACATGGCAAGTACTCCTTTATAAAAAGTCTCTGTTAAACTAGTCTGTTGATTTCCG
>NZ_JBALNY010000117.1:4126-11493 GCF_036962145.1 Bacillus sp. JJ1764
TCAACAGAGTGTAAAAATATCAACACTGTTCTTTAACACAGCCTTTAAAAAATATACCTTAGTTTAGCACGGCAAAAAATGAAAGGTATTGATATAAATCATAGCCAAGTGACGTTTGCCTAATTTAGCCCTTGTTAAGAAATTTGACAGTTTTGTGTACATTGCTTGCTAATTGGGATTAGCGTTGAAAATTAGTGATAGAATGACAACAGGTATGTTAACAATATAATGGAGTTGACTATATTGAAAAAGAAAATCTCCTTTATGATATTTTTGCTGTTTTTTTTATTCGGTACTAGTGCATTTGCTCACTCTCACTTGGAGGATTCTACCCCTAAACAAGGGGAGATTCTTACCCAATCACCTAAAGATTTCATCCTTACTTTTGAAACAAATGTAGAGCAAACAAGTACATTTTTCATAACAGATCGAAACGGAACGGAGATTCCCCATCTAAACGTAAAGATTGATGGTAATAAGTTAGTGGGGACGAAGGGCGATGCTTTGACAAACGGAGCTTATGATATCCATTGGAAGGTTATTGGTACGGACGGCCACCCACTAGAAGGTAATATTCCTTTTACTGTTCAACTCCAAGGTAGCCAATCTACCACAGCACCTTCTAATAGTTCGACGAAAGAAACAAAAGCTGCTGTTGTAAAAAAGGCTAATAAGGAATCTGCAACTCCCGCAAAGCTAAAACAATCTGACCCAATGGTTAGAAACTTAATTGTTCCGATTTCGGTGGGACTATTCCTTGTTGTTGGAGCAGCTAGTTATTGGCTATTTTATCGGAGGAAACAAGTCTAAATGATCATCATAAGTGTTCTTAGCGAGGCTTTGCTTTATATCTGCTTATCATTTTTATTGGGCAGCTTTATTTTACAGTTGGTTCCTGTGATTTCACGGCCAGCTGTTAAGGTCCCTAAAGTTACCCTTCTTACAGCAGCTCTTGGAGTTGCTTTTTTCTCGTTTGTTCCTGTTTTAAAAATTATCCTTTATTTATATCATGGTCTTGGTTTGGGAATGACTATCACCTCTGTATTATTGAATTTCGAGGTGGGAAAGTCGTGGATTAGCACTGGAGTCATCTCCCTTATTCTGTTTATTTATATACTTCCGATCAAATTGGAGCAACGACCGATTTTTTCCATAACTGCGCTATTGTTAACTGTCGCCCTAATTGCCACCATTGGTTGGTCCAGCCATGCGAGCTCCTTATCAAGATGGCCGGGATTTGTAACCCATACCACCCACATGTTAGCTATTAGCATCTGGGTAGGAATTTTACTAACTGTCAGCTGGTTTTCTAAAAATCACGAGAATTGGTTTGCTTTCTTAAAATGGTATTCCCCTGTCGCGATGATTTGTTTATTTTTTACCATTTTATCCGGTCTTGCCTTGATGACCTTTGTGATGAACTTACATGATTACGTTAATTCATGGACGATTTCCTATGGACAAGCCCTGTTAATTAAGCACTTAGCCATCGCACCACTCCTGGTATTTGCGTTTATCAATAGCAGTTTGATTCGCAAAAAAATGGTTAATGATTCTTCGTTTAGTCCGCTACCGTGGGCAAGACTGGAGAGCGTAACTGTCATATTGATTTTCTCGATTACTGGTTCATTAAGCCAGCAATCTCCACCGCATGAAATTAGTACAACGATACAGGAGACAGGAACCTCAAAACTATTTAACTTTTTCCATCAAGGAGTCTCCCATCTGCCTTTACACTTTAGATTTAATGTCACTTCAATGATCTTTTTGCTGACTGCTCTGTTTTTCTTAACATGCATCCTATTAACCTTTGTAAAAAGGGCACCAAAAGCAATGGCCCTCATCATGAGTATCCTGTTTATCCTGGCAAGTTATTTAGCATTCATGTATAGCGTTTAAAAAGGCAGAGAGAATCTCCCTGCCTTTTTTAAATAGATTGAATTTACCCGTTTATCCTTTAGATTGATGATGCCATAATTATTTGAAATGGAATCTTAAAAGTGGGGAAAAATCGGCAGATTAGTTTCTTAGAATTAACTCCCTATAAAAACAAATGAAGGAAAGCACCTATATTACGATGTGTGCCTTTATTGTATAATCCTTCAAAGCTGTGCCCTCATTTGGAGTCTATTAATACGATTATTGGAGAGATACCAACGTCATTAATTGACCCCTGTTCCCTTCAAGCGTTAGTGTTACATTCTTTCCTTTATAATTAAATAATTCACTTTTCATGTTGTCTAATGCTTTTGCAGTATATGTAGTGCCATTAGGCGTGATAAAACGAAAAGTTCCTTGAGGATCCACCTCTGCTAATGTAGCTGCTATTTGAATTTGATTAATAGTAGATTCAGGATTGTAAGGAACCTTGATGATTTGTCCAATTTTCAACTTTGATGAGTCAACTCCCAGATTTAGATCTTGAATGAATGAAACAGAAACACCTAATGCTTTTGCGATTTTTGTAAAGGTGTCACCACTCTTGATGACATATGTATTTGTATTTTTAACTGTTTCATTCATATTTTTCCTTGGTTCATCATTCGTTAAATAAGTCTCATTAACAAACGCTTCTTTTCCATTGAATGTAATCTTGGCCCAACCATTTGTTGTTGATTTCACAGATATACGATCATTTAATTTTAATGTGCCAAGGATGGTACTACTCGTTGAAGCTGCTTCTCTTACTCTTAAGGTTGTGGCAGTAACATACTGCGTTTTGGTGATTTGGCTGGTTGTTGGTTCATTCTTCGTTAAATAAGATGCACTGACAAAGGCTTCTTTTCCATTGAATGTAATCTTGGCCCAACCATTGATGGTTGTTGTCACTGACACACGATCATTAAATTTCAATAAACCAATTATTGTACTACTCGTTGAAGCTGCTTCTCTTACTCTTAAAGATGTAGCAGTTACATACATTGTTTTTGTGATTTTGCTGGGTGTTGGCTCTACTGATTCTTTAAACGTAAGGTAATCAGCACTCACATAACAAAGTCTTCCTTTAATCAAAATGGCCGCCCATCCATTTTCTACGGATACAACCTTAACAAAATCACCTTCTTTAAACTTACCAAGAATACTGCTCGTAGTGTTTGGCTGGGAACGAACATTGAGTATGGTGGCATTTACCATTCTGTCTTGAACTTTCGGCAATAGAATTTTCTTTCCCTCAATAGATGACAGCCCATTTGCATCTAATATTTCTTGTGCAGTTACACCATGTTTTGCAGCGATTTCTTCAATTTTTTCTCCACTCTTAACCTGATACGTGTATTCTTCAATACATCCAGCATTCGAAGTGTTTCCAAAAAAGCCAAGAACAATGGTAAAAATACCAGTCACTACTAATCTTTTGGCAGGATTCTTTTGAATCCATTGGTGAACCTTCGAAACATATGTATTCCAATTATCACTTATATCTTTTAGGAATCCTTTGACATCCAGCACATTACGAATATCAAAATAATTTGCGCTCTTATAATATTCACGTCTTTCCATCCTTGAAGTGAAAACAGGTATACTTTTAGGTTGCCTGATTTTTCGGTGGGTCTCTTTCCTGGTTACCTTCAACTCACCATTTAAAAATAATTCCTCTTTCAAAATAACGCCCTCTCTTATCCCATCTTGATTTCTAAGTAAATGGATGATCATCCATTTACGCACTATATATGATTCGGCTGTCAATAATTTTTTTTGTCCATATTTGTTAATAAAAGTCGAAATTAGATGAATATGGACCCATTACCATATTCATGTTGAAAATAGAAAAAGATAAACCTTCGAGGTACTTAAAAACAAGGCTGCGTTAAAGAACAGTGTTGATTTTTTACACTCTGTTGATTGGAGCGGAAATCAACAGACAAGTTTAACAGACATCCATGTAAAAAATTTGCACATCAATAAATGAAATAACTGCTGAAGTAAAGTTATCCACAGTTATTTCATGGTAGAGCAAATAAAAAAACGATCCCTCATATGAAGAATCGCCCCCTATTATTCCACTTTAACTTTTATACGATCAATAGAATTGTAGCCATAACCCTTTCTGTTCCAAAATGGTTCTAATGGTTGGATATTCCCATAAGAATCTGTTGCTTTTGATTTTATGGTATATTCCCCTTTTTTGCGTGCTTCCCATTTATAGCTCCAATTGGTCCATGTATATTTTTCACTTGGTGACGTTAATTGGCATGTATCCCATGTTTGGCCATCATCCAAACTAATTTCTACTTTTGATAGCATTCCTATTCCTGCCCATGCGATTCCTTTAATTTCATAAATTCCTTTATGCAATAACTGCATATCTAATGGGTATTGAATAGAGGAGTTTACATTAATGGTAGTGACAGGGAATTTTCCTTTATCGTCCTCTTTGTTAGGATAATAAACATAATCAACAGTTTGATATGGTCCTTTAAATTTTTTGTCAATCACTATTATTTGTTTAATCCATTTTACTGAAGCCATCGCATACCATCCTGGAACAATCAATCTGAAGGGAAAGCCGTGCTTGAAGGGAATTGGTTGATTATTATATTCATAAGCAATAATGGTATCCGGTTCAAGGGATTTTTCAATGGGTAAACTTCTTGAAAAGTTATAAATTTGATCTGAATCCGGCCTATTTCCATAATCATAACCTTCAAAAACAATTTCTTTTGCCGTATCCATTAATCCTGTGTATTCAAAAAGGATTTTTAAAGGAACTCCTTTCCATATACCTTGACTAATCGCTCCTTTCCCCCATTGTTCTCCAAAAACTTTGGGTTCAAATAATTGGCGCCTATTTCCGGAACACTCAAGAACAACTTTTAAAGTTTTGGATGGCAATGAGTAAATTTCCTGTAAGGAAAATATTCTTGGGGTATGCACTAATCCATTAATTGGGAGATAATAAAACGATGACGTGAAATTTGGGTAATTTAAGTGATTTCTTCTAAAAAATAATTTTCCTCCTATACGATCATCGGTCACAAAATTTATAGGTGTTTCCTGATTTTCAGGAGCTAACGTTTTGGTAATTAGGTAGGGTCTTATTTCGGGGCTTTGGGATTTTTTCAAATAACTGCCTCCTTAAATTGAATACTATTTAATGGATATGTAGGTACATGTGTATTATTCAAATTAATTACCTTATATCTCTTCCCTATAAACTATAGAAATGCTTCGTCATCTCGGAATGGGTGTGGCAATGGGGAACGCAAACGAAGAGGTTAAAGAGGCAGCCGTTTTTGTTACAGCACACTACAAAAATGATGGATTGGCTGAGTTTATAGAACGTTATCTTCTTAAATCAAATGAATCTTTTGCCATTTAGGGTTATTTTAAAAGACCTTTTTATAATAAAAAATGACAAGTATAATCCATTTCGTAAGATTTATTCCTGTCATTTTTTATCTTCAATTAGAGATATTGTTCCATTAAGTTATCCAAATATTTAACGGTAGTTCTATTAATTAGTTAAGTTAACAAATGCTCCGATGACTATCCGATTTAGCAGACGAGCCAGCTCTTCGAAATTTACTTCTTTATTTTCCACTTCGTGATAATTTTGAACAATCACTTCATTAATAGCACCAATCATGGCGTGTGAAACAATTTGCATTTCTACATCAGAAACGGTATTCTGCAGTAAACCTTGAACCGTTTTAAACATAAGCTCGGCAAAGCGGAGGTGTGCCTCGGTACGAACCTTTTCAACCTCCTGAGAAACCCCGACAGACTCCACCAACATCAGATTAGCAACTCGAATGTCTGTAAAACAAATCTCAATATAACGATGGATTCCTACATAAGCTTTGTAGGCCACTCTACTCTCTTTTTCAATCTCCTGCTTAACTTCTTCTATGATTTCCGTTGATATGACATCAAGCAGGTTTGCCATTAGCCCTTCTTTGCTAGAAAAATGCTGATAGAAAGTCGTTTTGGACACCCGAGCCATTTCCACAATATCTAACACAGAGGTATTTTTATACCCCTCCCTGGTGAACAAAATCAAACTGGCATAAAGAAGTTTGTCTCTAGCTTCTATTGGCATTTCAGAAATAAATAACATTTTTCATCCATCCTAACTTTTAAGTACGGGTACGTATTAGTTTAAATTTTAAAAGAAATTTCCTTGATTAACAAGTTTACAAAAATAAACAGCCCCATAAGGCTGCTTATCTATCAAATTACTAATGCCCAACATATCTTGCATCCGGAACCAATTGTTTCCAATCCTCGTAGGTAAGAATGGTGTTCCAATGTCCAGTGATTTTAGCAAATCCTACCACTACAAAAAATAATACTAGAAACCCTACCGGAATAAACCACTTATTCACTTTTTTGTTTACAACTGTCATGTTCAAAGTGTCTTTAATTGGACAAGCCTCTACACAGGACATACAAGCATTACAATTTGGTGAGGCAACTACCTCTTTAGTATGTACTTTAATTCGCTGCGGGCAAACCTTCGTACACATTTCACAGTTGGTGCAGGTTTCAGAATTTCTACGTACCTTAGATATCCTGAAAATCGAGCCCAATCCGATTAATGCGCCGTATGGGCATAGGAAACGACACCAAAAATTACGGAAAAATAAAGACAAAACGAAAATAACAAGGACAAATTTGAGGGCAAAGCCTCCTATATTTAAAAAGAATAGAAGCATCTTTACATCTGAAATTTTATTATACGGCTCTTCTAGGAAGGCTTTTGCTTCGAACGTCGGCATCGCGATGATCATGCTGATAAAGAAATATAGCAGGATATATTTGATTGGAGTTAACAGCCACGCAAGCCAGGTTGGAATTTCAAAATTTCTTTTACATATTTTTCTGCCAATCCACCCTGTAATTTCACTTACGGTGCCAACAGGACAAAACCAGCTGCAAAATGAACGGCGGAAAATGAAGCCAGATCCAATAAAAAAGGTTAGTAAAACAAGACCTGCCGGGTGAATCGTATCAAACCCTCCGCCCTTAAACCACACTTTAAATGCTACTAAAGCACTTATTGGTAAAAACCCTTCAACAGCAGATGGCCGTTCTACAAATGGTGCGGCACCATTCGTTTCGAAATGATGATAAAATCGATAGAATTGCAGACCTACATATAGCAAGAACAACAAAAAAACGCCTTGGACCAAGTAACGTGTGATTTGAATTGGCTTTCGTTTCAGCTGTTTCTTATACCATGCTTTGGATTTCATCACAATCCTCCATTCTTTTTACCCTAACTATAGAAAACATACAAAACATGGAATGTGATGTAAATCATGGATGCATTTGTTTTCATAAAGCTGTCACATTGCTATTCTTAATTCTGACAAATTATTATTTATTATTACAAGATTAAGAATGGTACCGATTACATCAGAATT
>NZ_JBALNY010000117.1:11557-11816 GCF_036962145.1 Bacillus sp. JJ1764
AATATAATTAGTATATCAAAATTATTTTTTGAAAAATCAAAATCAATGACGAGAAAGAGTAACTTGATTGTTTTTGACTTCAGAGAGCCGACGGGTGGTGCAAGTCGGTGTCAGGCACCAAGTGAAAATCATCTCTGAGATGCATGGCTGAACTTATTCAGTAAGCCTTCGCCGGACCTCCTGCCGTTAACATAGGACACGTATGATGGTACGTTGATCGAGAGCCGCAATGTCTTTTTATTGCGGAAGTAGGGTGGTA
>NZ_JBALNY010000118.1:0-15877 GCF_036962145.1 Bacillus sp. JJ1764
TTGATCGACTTCGGACACGTTCTTGCCATTTTGGTATAATTAGGTAAGCATTAAAGTTATGCGTAACATCACTTTTCTCTTTATATACAACAAAACTGAAATATTAATGGGGAGGCGATATTTTTGATGCAGAAAACTATTTTACTTGTTGAAGATGACCCGGCTATTAGTAATATGGTAAAAACATATTTAAATAACGAGGGCTTCACTGTTAAATGTGTATTTGATGGCGAAGAAGCAGAAATTGCCTTTAAGCATGCGAATTATGATTTGGTTTTGTTAGACTTAATGTTGCCGAAGTTGAATGGTATGGACTTTATTCAAATAGTGCGGACTACTAGTTACATACCCGTAATTATTATGTCAGCAAAAGATAGCGAAGTGGATAAAGCGTTAGGGCTTGGTTTAGGAGCAGATGATTATATTACTAAACCATTTTCAATGGTTGAACTAGCTGCAAGAGTGAAAGCAGCGATAAGAAGATCTACACAATACATAGGGACTCAAATCGAACGAAATACATCCATAATCAAAGTACATGAGATTGAATTGGATATGGAGAATTATCTTGTGACTAAGAACGGTATTGAGATCAACTTAACATCAAAGGAATGGAAGATTCTTTGTTTGTTTTTTGAACATCAAAAGAAAGTTTTTACAAAAGAACAGATTTATCGATCCGTATGGAGTGATGATTATTATGGGGATGAAAATATTATAAACGTACACATTAGCCGACTGAGAGAAAAGATCGAGGATACCCCATCGAAACCAACCTATATTAAAACAATATGGGGGATTGGCTACAAGCTGGGTGAATTTTAAATGATTACAATATTAAGCATGATCATACTGGCCCTTCTTATTTGTGTGATCTTTCAATACCAATCAAAAAAGGGAAGAAATAAGGAGCTTATCTATATAACTAACAAACTAGAACAGATAAAAGCCTCACAAGTAAGTGAGAGAATTCTCGTCGTAACAGATGATAAGCAACTCATTAATATGCTAGATATGTTAAATCAAGTAGTTGATGAGTATCAAGAAAATGTACGTCAGTATAAAAAATCGAAAACCTCGATGAAGCGGATGTTGGCGAATGTCTCCCATGATCTTAAAACGCCGCTTACCGTAATCGCAGGATATATTGAAATGCTGCAGCAACAACCTCAAATGAAGGAACAAGAAAGAGTGCGTATGCTCCAACAAGTACATAGTAAAACATTAGAACTTATTACGTTAATGAATACATTTTTTGACTTAGCCAAGTTAGAATCCGGTGATAAAGACATCCCGCTTGAAAAAATTAATTTAACGGAAATCTGTAAAAATAATATTTTATTGTTCTATGAATGGATCCAAATGAAAGGACTAGAAGTAGTTATTGAGATTCCTGAAAGGCCCGTATTTGCTCTCGGTAATGAGGAAGCACTAAACCGTGTTTTAAATAACCTGATTTCAAACGGTCTTCGCTATGGTGCTGATGGCAAGTTGATCGGTATAAAGTTGTTTTATGACGAGACAAGGGTCTTTGTCGAAGTTTTCGATAAAGGAAAAGGAATAAATGAAGCGGAGCAGGACCGTGTATTTGAACGTTTATTCACACTTGAAGAATCGAGAAATAAGGCCTTCCAAGGCAGTGGTCTGGGTTTAACCATAACCAAAAGACTGGTTGAAGAAATGCAAGGGGACATTTCAATACAATCGATACCGTTTGAAAAAACATCATTTACATTTTCATTAAAACGTTTATAGAGTAGCAGGCTATTTTCTTAAGACTTTTGTAAGAATTTAGACAGAAAAAAGCAAGGGTTGCTTGCTAGACTTTAACTAGGTCGAAAACAAGGAGGGGTATCATGGACTATGTAGTACAGACAAGAAATTTAACGAAAACTTTCCACGGACATGATGCTGTGTCAAATGTAACGATGAATATTAGAGAGGGTGAGATTTATGGATTTCTGGGGCCGAATGGTGCTGGTAAATCAACCATTATGAAGATGTTAACTAATATGATTAAGCCTTCACAAGGTGAGATCACCATCTTTGGAAAATCACTCAACCGTGATTCTTTCGATTACCTGAAGCGAATAGGCAGTATGATCGAATACCCCATTTTTTATGAGAAAATGACTGCTCTTGAAAACTTAGAACTGCATTGTGCCTATATGGGGTACCATAACAGGCAGGCAATTCGTGAGGCCTTGGAGCTGGTTGGTCTTGAAAATGTTGAAAATAAACTACCAAAGGATTTTTCACTTGGGATGAGACAGCGTCTTTGTGTCGCAAGAGCCATTATCACAAAGCCGGAATTCTTGATTCTGGATGAGCCCATTAACGGACTGGATCCAGCCGGGATTACGGCTATGAGAAAGTTATTTAAAATGCTTAATCAAGAATACGGCATGACACTATTAATTTCCAGCCATGTTATCGGTGAAATTGAGAAAATCGCAGACACCATCGGTATCATTAAAGGTGGCATTTTGATAGAAGAGGCGTCAATGGCAACGATAATGGCGAAAACAACAGAATATATTGAGTTAGTGACAAGTAATCAAAGGAAAGCGGTCGTTGTTCTGCATGATAAACTTGGTATAAATAACTTTAAGGTGATAGATGGCCAGGTCATTCGAATCTATGCTACAGATGTGCCTCAATCGACCATTTCTAAGACCTTGATAATGGAAGATATCAATATTGAGTATATGAATAAAAATCGGACAACGTTAGAAGAGTATTTCATTAAACAAGTTGAGTTAAATAAGTCCGTAGTGTAAGGGAGGGAACACTTTGTTAAATTTAATAAAACTTGAGCTTAAAAAGAATAAATTAGGGTGGTTTTTCAAAGGGATTATTCTTGCTAACTTAATTATTCTTGGCTTATTATGCATGATTCCTGCAATTGAAAAGAGTGAAGGAGATCAAACCTTGAACAGCTTTACTGAGTATTTTACCCTCAGTGGAGCGATGGTAAGGGGCACTGTGATTGTTTTTGCCGCTGTACTGATTTCAAAAATAATTATTGATGAATTTAAAAATCGAACACACCTTGTGCTGTTTTCCTATCCAGTTAACCGTAAAAAGATCCTGGCAGCAAAATTAATACTAATTTTTACTTTAACTTTATTTACAATGGTAATCTCTAATCTGTTCGTGATTCATGCTTTAATGGGTATGAACCAGATTTTACATTTAACGTCTGTCATGAGTTTTACGGTTACTGATTATTTTGCGGAAATAGTAAAACTGTTAATGTTTAATCTTGCTACCGCAGGAGCAGCACTTGTACCATTATATTTTGGTATGAGAAAGTACTCAACACCGGCAACGATTGTTTCCTCAATATTAATTGTTTTTGTAACCTCGTCATCAGGATCAGATATCTCATTAGCCAGCATCATTTATATTCCACTTGCATTGGCATTAATGGCTCTAGGAATAGTTTTTTTAGCTATTTGGAATATTGAACGCATTGATTTAAATTAAGTGTTGGTGAAGATTTTAAGTGTATATTTATCTCTCTTGTTTTAATATGGTGTAGAAAGCGACAATGGGGCTTTGGAGAACGGCTCCCCAGTATATGGTAAAGGGTATCAGTATATTGCGGCAAAATCGGGTGATTTTGCTATTTTTAAAGCTGTATTATAGAGAATTATTGATTTTTTCAACACGTTGATTGGAGCAGAAGGCACGAAGACTCTTTGAAAATGCTATCGCATTTCCTTCGTGCGCGGGCAGATTCAAGATGAAATTCAATGTCCTGCGGGAGCACGGAACAGGTGAGACCCCGCAGGCGCCAAAACGCCGAAGAGGCTCACCGGACCGCCCGCGGAAAGCAAAGTGCTTGGAACGTAAATCAAAGCCAAGTTTAACAGAGCCATTTTTAAAGTAATATCTTTTAGCGTAAATATTTGATTAGTTTTCTTATTTCAATTTACAGAATGAATCATCACACTTGCCGACTGGTACGATCGTACGGTGTTCGGAAATGTATCTGTAAACAATATGGCCAATTCCTAGCTTTGAAGAAATGATTAAAAATGGCCAAAGAACAAAAAACATGGGGATACGAGCCGATATTGAAATAAAAGCATCCAGGCCGGATACATATTTTCCGTTACGTTTAATAACGGCGTACATTTTCTTTTCTAAGTCCTCCAAGGGGACAGAGATTTCTTTTTCAATTCCTTTTTCGCGGATACCAATCATCTCTATTAGCCCGAACCAGTCTAACCGTTGGATTTTCTCTTTAATTGCAATACACAATGAGCACCAGTTATCGTAAAAGACTACCATTTTCAATGATTTCATGCATATCAACTCACTTTGCCCCAATAGTTACTCAACCATTTTTTCGTTTACATAAATAATGATTGTTAGTCCATAAGCGACACTTACGATCGGCAGGATTGTATCTTTATAAGGATAATCAAAGAACGCACTTATTAATAAAAGTATGCCTAGAGGAAAGAATAAGTATAAACCTGCAATTTTGGCTAATTTATTTTTGTCTCTAACTCTTTTTTCATTAAACCCCGTTAGAATCCATGTCTGTTTTTTCACCCCTACTAGAAAAGCGATGAAAAAAAACAAAAGACTTAGAATGATTAGATTGTAATCCATCTTAATACCTCCATTTAAAAATCTTTTGAAAATACCCATTCCCCTTCTTTTCTTTGTTGATAAATGGCTTTACTAGTGTACTAGCTTTTTATTCATATAAAAGTAGAACCCCGCACTAACTAGAATAACCATAGCCATAAAGAGAAGCTGTTTGTTAGGAAACGTAACATACTGTCCAACAAGAAATATCATCCCTAATACAAACAGGTAAATGCTGCCCAATTGTGCGATTTTTTCTTTATGCCTAACTCTTGCAGGCTTTTTTCTGATAACGGCAAACCCCCAGATTGCTTTCTTGAATAGGATTACATAGGAATAGATGAATAGCATCAATGCTAATAATAGTTCTTGATATTCCGGAAAAACGGTGATCCCTATGATGCCTACAACAACGGGGAATAGGAGTCCCAAATGATGCTTCACTTTTCTTCCAAAACTGATTTTATTAGAGGTTTCCATAAATTCTGTGGCCAATTCGTTCAGCGACAGAAATTCATCCTTTATTTTTTGTGCAATCTCATTGGTGGATAACCGTTTCTTTTTAAGATCTTCTGCATAGGAATTCAGATGGTCCCTAATTTCTTCGACTAAGTTTTTACGCTGAACCTGCTGAATTTGATACATCCGCTCTTCTAGTTCCTCAATATACTGTGAAATTATGTCTTCTAAATTATTCAAAAGCACCACCTCCTCCCAAAAGCTCAACTGCTTCATAAATTTCCTTTAACTTCATGATCCGTTCTTTTAAAAGTAAACTACCTTCTTTTGTGATGTAGTAGTACTTTCTTCGAGGTCCTTCTAACGAATCCTCCCAGTAAAACTCGATCCATCCTTTTTCGGTCATCCTTTTTAGAATTGGGTAAATGGCTCCTTCCGAAATTGAAAATAACGGTGATTGTTTTAATGCAGCCGAGATTTCATACCCATACCTGGACTGATTTTTAATTTGAGAGAGAATGGTTAACTCGAACATGCCTTTTCTTAACTGAATTGTCCAATTATCCATATTTTCACTGTCCATATCTTTAGTTTCAAATATTAACACTATATATCAGTGATACTTAGTCAGTAAAAAAATATGAAAGTTTGGGAGCCTTTTCGGATTAAAAGTGCGGAAGATGGGGAGTCTTCCGCACTATATTTGCTCTTAGTTTACTTCTTCAACTAGGGAGCGGATAGCCATTTCTCTGTTTGTATCATCTTTTTTTGCGATTGGGGTAATATCGATTGCAAAGAGGACAAGGACAATGCCCGCTGCTGCTGCTGCAACATAATAATAGTAGTAGTACCAAGATACGGATACAGAAGCTGCTGCTCCTACTACTCCATCATTTTTTGCCATTTGCTTTTCCATTTCGGCAACATCACTTTTGATGATATCTCCGGCATCTTTTAATAACTTGTCTACTTTAGCAGGATTTTTTGAATAAGTAGCCTTTTGAAGCTTCTTGAAAAAATTGGGATCTTCTTTTGAAATCTCTATCATCACTCTATTAGCAAATTCCTTGGATTCTTTTGTGTTGAGCTTTTCTACCATATCCTGAGAGAATACGTTATCCAGTTTCTTTCCTAGTTCGCCTTGTGCAAAGACGAAACCTTTAAAAATTTCTTCCCCTGAATATTGGTACTCTTTTGCGTGAACGGTAGTGCCTGCCCCGTTGGAGAAGATTACTCCAAAGACAATGGCAAATGAGAGTAGTGATATAATGATTTTCTTCAACTTACTGCCTCCTCTAATTTCTTTGTTTTTTTGGTTTTATTTTTAGCAAGTAATTTGCAAAAAACTGAGTCAATGGGTATCAGGTATAGAATCAATACTCCGGTCATAATCATGGAAAAACTAATAAGCCCCAACATAAGTGCAAAAATCTCATGCATGGATATGGCTATAATAAAGATGGTTCTCCAATATTTCTTAGGTGCGAAGAGTGAGCAGAAGATGACGATTTGAACAAGAAGAGTTCCCCAAGTGGGAATAACAACTAGTGGGCTTGCAATAATTGAGTGAGTGATATAGTCAAAAAATGAATTAAATCCAACTGTTTTTTCACGGGAGTAATAATAGACGGCTGTACCGTCAATCCATTCCTTATTCTTTAATTTTGCTATTGTGGAGTGAAAATAAATAATGGCTACTTGAAGACGAATAAAGAAAAAGGAGATATAGGCTATAATTTTCGAATAGATGCCAGGACTAAAGTGGTTTTCGCTGGCGTCCCAATGCCATTTTCTGTTATCAGTTAATGTAATTGGAATCAATAGAAACGCAATGACAGAAGCGGCCTGCTCGCCTCCATCAATTACCACCATCGAAGCTTGCATACTGTATGTTACATACCAGTGAAGAACACCTGTAAATCTTGGTCTCCAACCGCTAACTACCAAAATAAGAAGAAAGATAAAGATCCAACGGATTATGTTGAGGTAAAAATAATTGTTCTGGGCAAAGCAGAAAGCACTAAATCCAGTTTCACAGATTGGAAATTTGATAGATGCCGAGGATGGTTTGAAAAGTAACTCGGGCCTATTCAAGATTAATGTAACCATGCTTGAAAAAGCGATTATACTCCTGGCTAGCCCATATACATTTGTCCAAGGATTTTTGAGTTTCCAACAGAGGATTAACTTCTCTATTGTTTGGAACATTGGATATCCGCCTTTACGATTTGTTTTACTTCAGTCCCTGCCAAACTGTACTTGTAATAGCTCCAAGGAATGATTTCTTCATGTGTAAAGTAGTACTCTCCACATAGTAATGGACTGGGAGTTTTATTTTCAATGTTGATTTTTTTTGCTGATTTTTCACATGACTTAAGGTCATTTCCATCACATTTTACCCAGTCTTCCTTACTAATTTTTACGGACAATGCCCCCATTTCCACTCCTTGGGATCGGCCCTTTCGGTATAACCCCAATAAATTTTCAAATCTCATGGTTGGAAAAAGTACTTTCAAGCTCTTTTCGTTAGCTGTATGTATGCCCAATAACATGTCTCTTGGACTTTTACTGAAGAAACCCCATCCTTGGGGGAGCATAGATGCAAATACGATTTTTGAATCTTTGCTTAAGGGAATGGGAGTTGTTCCTAAACTTGCTACTACAGAGGAGGAAAAAATGAACCCCCAGATAGTTGAAAAAACGATAAATACGGATATAGCTTTTTTCCCCAAGTGATTCCCTCCCTTTTGGTTGAAAATATTAGCCTAAATAGGTGTCTAGTTGTAGATTCATCTCCAGGTGTAATTCCAGATTGGAATGTTGATTAGGCAGATCACTTAGCATCATGTCATCTTGTTTAGGTACATTAGCGGTTTTTATAGCTTTAGCTTGTAGTTGGTAACACATAGAAAAAACTAATAAAGTTAAGGCAAAAATAGATTTTACTAAATGTTTTTTCATAATAATCCCTCCTATTAATCTGATTATAAATGAATGTAAAAATCCATGTTTTCGGCAAAATTAGGAAAATACTGGTTTTTTTGCTCGTTTATACAGTATTTATGGTGGTTTTGATTTAAAATATAATTATATTAATATTTTGGGAGGGATCCTTTTTGAATATAGCTAAATTAATAGGAGAACAAATAAGATACTTGCGTCAACAAGCGGGTCTAACACAGGCCCAATTGGCCCAAGGTATTATTACTCAAGCACAAATTAGTAACATTGAAAAAGGACGGGTTTTGCCTTTAAGCACAACTCTTTTTGAAATAGCCAATAAACTAGGTGTTGATGTAAATTACTTTTATGAACAGGCCTATACCGTGCGTCATGATTATATAAGCGAAGTAAAATTTCAGATTCGTAAGTTTATTAGGGAAAGAAATTATGAAGAGGTTGAAAAGATGATTGTGGCAGAGGAGAAGAATCCTGCATTTAAGGTTCCTCATAATTGGCAATTTATGCTATGGCACCTTGGAATTGTAGAATATTACAATAAAGGTGACTTTAAAAAATCTATATCTACCCTTCAGAAGGCATTGGAACTAGAGGTTAATTCAAATATCGTAAATATCAAGCTACAAGAGATAGAAATCTTAAACAGTATTGCCATCATCAACAATGAAATCAAAAGGTTTACAGATTCAATAAATATTTATCAGAAGGCGTTTGCTAAACTGGATAAATTAATTGATGTCAGGGACCCTAGGGTTGAAATTAGGCTTTGTTATGGTTTAGCTAAAAGCTACTATAAAATAGGTGATTATAAACAATCAATCTTTTTGTGTAAGCGAGGGGTGAATCTCTGCATTAACAATGAACTGCTATACCTTTTAGGTGAGCTTTACTATCAAACTGCACAAAACTACGAGAATCAACATCATATTATAAAAGCAGCGAGTCTTTACACAAAGGCAAAATCCCTTTTTGAAATAGAGAATAAAGTCCTTTTTAAAAAAATTGTGGAAGAAAGATTAATTCAAATTAGTAAAGAGGTGAATAGTTGAAATGACATTTTCTAAATATATATATCTACTTAATTTTTGGTGGTGTAAAAATAACTACTAATCAAGATGGATTTTTATGGAGGAAATTAAATGTTAATATTTAGTTAACCTGGCATGGTGAAACTGAATGGAATAAGGAAAGTCGCTTACATGGATGGGGGATTCGCCACTGTCGGAGAAGGGAATCGCAAATGCCATTGCTTTAGGGAAAAGGCTGATACATACGGATTTTCAATCTAATTATTAAAGTCCAAGTGGTATATCCTTACAAACTGCTAACCTCATTGGCAACAACTGCAAATCCTTTTCCATGTTCACCATCACGTGCTGCTTCGATGGAAGCATTTAAAGCTAAAGTTGCCTCGACTCCGGACACATTCTGAGTCATTCATGCTTCCTCTGTCTGAAAACACCCTACTCTCTTTTTATTTCAAATGCTCATTCAAAACATTCTCTTCTAAAACTAAAAACTTATCTCCATAAACTTTGGTAATATGTCTTTCTCCCCAATTACAAAGCGAATCCAGGATATCCTTCAAGCTCCAACCATACTCACTTAGTTCATACTCTACCTTTGGGGGCACTTGATTATAGACGATTCGATTTATGATCCCGTCCTCCTCCAATTCGCGCAACTGCTGGGTTAACATTTTTTGAGTTATCTCCGGCATCAAACGCTTTAATTCACTTGTGCGCTTTTTACCATGCGTTAGATGACATAGAATCACGCATTTCCACTTACCTCCTATTACTTCCAATGTCGCCTCAACTGATATATTGTATTTCTTTTTTTTCATGAACCATTTCCTCCTAAACATTGATAGGCACAAAAAAGTAACTATCTTACCTATAAGTTCCTATATTACTTTAAAGTGCGTACTTCTCATTATTTATGATATATACCATAATAACATTTGCCGGCTAAAATAGAATCTTTATTGCAACATTGAGGAGGGATTACATGTCTATTGATAAAAAACGAAGCACATTCGCGTTATTGGCTCTTGCGACAAGTGCTTTTGCCATAGGAACTACAGAATTTATAAGTGTTGGGTTATTACCGCTCATTGCCGGGGATTTAAACGTACCGGTTACAACTGCTGGTCTGACGGTGTCCCTATACGCCCTAGGGGTGACATTTGGAGCACCTGTCCTAACATCCATCACTTCTAGCATGTCACGTAAAGCTTTATTACTTTGGATTATGATTATCTTTATTCTCGGCAATAGTTTGGCAGCCAGTGCCACAAGTATCGGAGTACTGCTTGCCGCTCGTATCATTTCTGCCTTATCACATGGAGTATTTATGTCGATTGGTTCCACGATCGCAGCTGATTTAGTACCTGAAAACCGCAGAGCCAGTGCCATATCTATCATGTTTTCCGGACTAACAGTTGCTACTGTAACAGGTGTGCCAATTGGAACCTTCATTGGACAGCATTTTGGCTGGAGAATGGCATTTATTCTTATCATCGCAGTTGGGATTATTGCCTTGATTGCGAATAGTATACTCATTCCATCCAACTTACGGGCAGGAACGCGTACATCTATCCATAATCAATTACAATTATTGAAAAATGGCCGACTATTACTTTTATTTATCATTACCGCCTTAGGGTATGGAGGGACATTTGTTGTCTTTACTTATTTATCCCCTATTCTGCAGGATATTACAGGATTTAAAGAAGGGACTGTAGCGGTGATTCTACTGTTATATGGGGTAGCCATTGCGATTGGGAACATAGCAGGTGGAAAACTATCCAATCAAAATCCTATAAAAGCTTTATTTTATATGTTCATTGTACAAGCCATTGTTCTTTTCATCCTTATGTTTACTGCTCCATTTAAAATAGCGGGGCTTATTACAGTGTTCTTTATGGGTCTCCTCGCCTTTATGAATGTCCCGGGATTACAAGTATATGTGGTTATGTTGGCAGAACGTTATGTTCCCTCTGCAGTAGATGTGGCTTCGGCGATTAATATTGCGGCATTTAACGCTGGCATTGCATTTGGGTCCTTCCTAGGAGGGGTTATCACAGATTCAATCGGACTCATTCACACGACTTGGATGGGGGCCTTGATGGTTTTAGCGGCTGTGTTTTTGGCCTTTTGGAGTTGGAATCTTGAAAAAAATGATCAAAAAGCTTTACGTTTCCAAAGTCAAAAGTGCTCTTAGATTTGTTATACATTACAAAATGAAGTTCTAATCAAACAATTAACGGAGGGTTATATATGATGAAAAATTTACAAAGTACTACAACACTTAGTAATGGAGTAAAAATGCCATGGCTTGGAATTGGAGTCTTTAAAGTAGAGGAAGGCCCTGAATTGGTGAATGCTGTTTCATTTGCCATTAAACACGGTTATCGCAGTATTGATACAGCTGCCATTTATGAAAATGAAGAAAGTGTGGGTCAAGCTATTCACACCGCCATCAAAGAAAGCGGTCTTACTAGAGAAGATTTATTTATCACCTCAAAAGTTTGGAATGCAGACCTAGGCTATAAATCTACCATCGCTGCCTATGAAACTAGTATTAAAAAACTTGGACTTGATTATTTGGATTTATATCTGATTCACTGGCCGGTTGAAGGCAAATACAAAGAGGCATGGCGTGCTCTGGAAACTCTTTATAAAGAGGGGAAAGTGAAGGCGATTGGGGTTAGCAATTTCCATATTCACCATCTAGAGGAATTAATGAAGGATTCGGAAATAAAGCCGATGGTCAATCAAGTGGAGTATCACCCAAGATTAGCACAAAGGGAACTGCGGGCTTTTTGTCAAGAACACGGAATTCAGCTGGAAGCCTGGTCACCACTCATGCAAGGGCAACTGTTGGATCACCCGGATTTACGAGATATAGCCACTAAATATAACAAATCAATTGCACAAGTTATAATCCGCTGGGATTTACAAAACGGAGTGGTTACCATTCCAAAATCTACGAAGGAACATCGGATTGTAGAAAACTCCGATGTATTTGATTTCGATCTAACAAGAGAAGACATGGACAAAATTGACCAGCTTAATCAAAATCATCGGGTAGGCCCAGATCCTGATAATTTTGATTTCTAATTAAATAAATTACCCCCTAAAACAACGTTTTAGGGGGACCCTATTTTTATATGGGTAAAGAAACAGTAAAAGTTGTTCCCTCGCCCTCTGCACTCTCAACGATAATTCCGCCTTCATGCATTTCAATCACCTTTTTCACAATAGACAGTCCTAGGCCACTTCCGCCTTTAGACCTTTGACGCGCCTGATCTGCTTTATAGAAGCGTTCAAAAATATGGACCAGGTCTTTGTTCGAAATACCCATTCCTGTATCGGATATTTTAATGATTGCTTGATCATTACTCTCTTTCAGTTGAACGCTAATTCTTCCTTTAGAGGGCGTAAATTTAATACTATTATGAATAAAATTGATCCAGACCTGACTCATTAAATCTTCATCAGCCATGATCACAACTTTTTCAAGCGATACATCCATTTCGATCTCTTTTTCTATCCAGTTGGGTTCACAGGCTAGGATAATTCTTCTGATTTGCTGGTCTAACCGATAGCTTTTTCGTTCAAAAGGGTGATGCTCAGATTCCAAAGAAGTTAGTTTTAATAAATTATCACTTAACTTTGATAACCGCTTGCTTTCAGTCTCTATAATGCTTAAATAGTGGTTTCTTTCTTCCATAGGCAATTCATTATTTTGAAGGGCTTTTGCAAACCCGGTAATGGAGGTTAGCGGGGACTGAATTTCATGGGATACATTTGAAATAAATTCCTGCCGCATTTCCTCCATTTGTTTTAACTCTCGAGCCATATGATTAAAATGATCAATGAGCTCAATAAATTCATTCCTTCCGTTTGTGCGGATATCCAAATAGACATTAAAATCCCCTTTGGCAATTTTCCTTAGCGCATCAATGATTTCAAAATAAAGTCGGCGTTGTTTATCCTTGGTGAAAAAATGGATGATAAACCCTAGTATCCCCAATATCAAAATACTGATAATGGTTGCTACCAGATAGCGAAGATAGTCAGACGATAGAAAGTGGAACAATCGAACAATGAAGTAACCGGACGTAAAGCTGGCCGCAATAAAAGTGAGGAAAAGCAAGAAGCCCAATACATGTCTTAAAAACTCCCTTGTCTTCATGATTTTTCCTCTAACCGATAGCCTAATCCCCTGACAGTTTGAATCCGGAAGGGAACTTCTGTCTCGGAAAATCGCTCACGGACTCTTTTAATATGGACATCCACGGTTCGCTCATCGCCTTCATAATCATAACCCCATATATCTTCAATCAAGCTTTCTCTGGAAAAAGTTTTGCCAGGGTAACTAGCCAGTTTAAATAGAAGTTCAAATTCCTTCAACGGAATTGTACACTTTTGATTTCTATAGAAAATTTCATGTGTTTTGCGATCTAGCTGAAAGTCTCCAATAATGATAGTTTGTGATACTGCAATTTTATATCGTTTTAATAAAGCTTTTACCCTTACCACTAATTCTAGCGGATCGAAGGGTTTCACCAGATAATCGTCTGCTCCTAGATTGAATCCCTTAATCTTCTGTGACGTTTCCCCTTTGGCTGTCAGCATGAGGATGGGAATATCCTGGAACTCCCGCAGCTCTCGACATAATTCCCATCCGTCCATATTTGGCATCATGATATCAATGATGGCCAGGTCAGCTTTCATTTTTTCCAATACTTTCAGAGCTTCTACTCCATCCGATGCTTCATATACTTCGAAACCCTCTTTCTTTAAAAAAAGCAAGACAAGTTCCCGGATATTTTCATCGTCATCAACCAATAATAGTTTTGTCATGAGGGTAACCTCCCTTGTCTTGTGGAAACTTATTTAGGCCTTTCTCATATAGGCACGTACCGTTAGGGGAGCAAAAATGGCTACAATCACGGCAGCACCGATAAGGGAAATTCCTAAATCCCAACCAAACGTTCCATGATTGACAAGTCCCCTTACAGCAGATACAAGATGTGAGATTGGATTTGCCTTTACAAACCATTGAAGCCAGTTTGGCATCGTATCAACCGGCACGTAGGCATTGGACAAAAATGTGAGGGGAAACAAGATAATCATAGA
Organism: Bacillus sp. JJ1764; assembly: GCF_036962145.1. Classification (NCBI taxonomy): domain Bacteria; kingdom Bacillati; phylum Bacillota; class Bacilli; order Caryophanales; family Bacillaceae; genus Bacillus; species Bacillus sp. JJ1764. Next base: position 14,175 of record NZ_JBALNY010000118.1, read on the forward strand.
TATCCCTTGTACGCTTGAAGCAGTTCGTGCAATCACACCAAAGAACGCAAAGATCCAACTGACTGCCCAGGAACACACGATAACGAGTACCGAGGCGATCGCGACATGCTCAAAGCCTCCATCAGGCCGAAAGCCCATAATATATCCCATCGTGAACGTTAATACTGTTGCAATTGTATACCGTATTGTGTCTGCCAGCAAGGCTCCCGCCAATGGAGCAATCCGAGCAATAGGCAGCGATTTGAAACGATCGAACACCCCTTTATCCATGTCCTCTCGAAGTTGAACGCCTGTGACAACAGAGGTTGTAATAACGGTCTGCACTAGAATTCCTGGAATGATCACCGGCAAATAGTTTTGTACATTGCCAGATATGGCACCGCCAAAGATATAGGTAAACATTAACGTGAAGATAATCGGCTGAAAGGTTACATCAAACAATTGCTCAGGTGTTCTGCGGATTTTCAGCAATCCCCTATAAGCCATCGTAAAAGAATGCCGTACCGTTTGCCCAAAGCTGGTATGATTTTTAAGTTGGCGATTTATTAATACATCCTTACTTTGATTCCCCATACAATTACCCCCTCATTTCATGTAGAATTTGATCAGACTTTTTCCCAGCATTACCTGTGATCGTCAAAAACACCTCATCAAGTGTTGGCTTCTGCACGCTCACTTCGGCAAGGTGGATTCCTGCTTCACGGAGAGTAATTAGTAAGTCCGTAACCTGATCAGCACTCGCCATAGGTGCTGTGATCTTCCCACCTTCAGCTGTAACATTTGATTGAACCTTGAGGACCTGCTCTACCATCTTACGGGCATCATGAAGATTTGACTGATCCTGTACCCGTAAATGTAATGCTGATCTCCCAATGGATGCCTTCAATTCATCTACAGTACCTTCCGCTACAACCATCCCGCCGTCGATTACCGCAACACGGTCCGCAAGCTCATCAGCCTCTTGAAGGTACTGAGTTGTGAGCAGTACGGTTGACCCCGCCTTAACCAATCGGCGGATGGTATCCCACATTTGATTGCGGGTCCTTGGATCCAGCCCAGTGGTTGGCTCATCTAGGAAAATGAGCGGTGGCTGTGAAATAAGACTTGCTGCAAGATCAAGCCGGCGGCGCATACCACCAGAAAAGTTTTTCAATGGTCTTTTCGCAGCTTCGGTTAAACTAAATTCCTCAAGAAGTTCCTCTGCCTTTTGTTTTGCCTCCTTACGGCTCAATCCCAACAATTGTGAAAAAATTACCAGGTTTTCAGTTGCACTTAGTGATTCATCAACCGATGCATATTGTCCTGTTACCCCCATCAATTGTCGAACGATATGTGCCTCTCTAACCACGTCGTGCCCAAAGATTTTTGCCGAACCGGCATCTGGCCGCAGCAATGTCGCCAGCATCTTAATAATCGTCGTTTTACCCGCCCCGTTTGGGCCAAGTATGCCATAAATCGCTCCATCGGGAACTTGAAGATTCACTCCATCAACCACTCGATTAGAGCCAAACGTTTTGACAAGCCCCTGGGCTTCAACGGCCCACTTACCATTTATAGAATCTGACTGAGGTTTAGATTTCATTTCAATTCCTCCTCTTACGTTGAATACAGATTGTATGGTAACAAGTTTTTATGAACTGAATATGAACTGATAAAAAAAGGAAGCCGTACTATACAATTGTCTTTTGTATAGTACGGCTTCC